>NZ_JALKFY010000002.1:103539-143545 GCF_023242985.1 Frankia sp. Mgl5
GGTCAGGCGGACGTCAAAGGTGTGTCGGGTACCTGGCGCGACCTCACCGAATCCGTCAACGTCATGGCCGGCAACCTGACCAGCCAGGTGCGTTCCATCGCGCAGGTCGCGACGGCGGTCGCGCGGGGTGACCTCTCCCAGAAGATCCGCGTCGACGCCCGGGGCGAGATTCTGGAGTTGAAGGAGACCATCAACACGATGGTCGATCAGCTTTCGGGTTTCGCGGACGAGGTGACGCGGGTGGCCCGGGAGGTCGGCACCGACGGTCGTCTCGGTGGTCAGGCGGACGTCAAAGGTGTGTCGGGTACCTGGCGCGACCTCACCGAATCCGTCAACGTCATGGCCGGCAACCTCACCGACCAGGTGCGTTCCATCGCGCAGGTGACGACGGCGGTCGCGCGGGGTGACCTCTCCCAGAAGATCCGCGTCGACGCCCGGGGCGAGATTCTGGAGCTGAAGGAGACCATCAACACGATGGTCGATCAGCTTTCGGGTTTCGCGGACGAGGTGACCCGGGTGGCCCGGGAGGTCGGCACCCAGGGCAATCTCGGCGGCCAGGCCAACGTCCGCGGTGTGTCGGGGACCTGGAAGGACCTGACCGACAACGTGAACGTGATGGCCTCGAACCTGACCGCCCAGGTGCGCTCCATCGCCCAGGTGGCCACCGGCGTCGCCCGGGGTGATCTCTCGCAGAAGATCGCGGTGGAGGCGAAGGGTGAGGTCGCGGCGCTCGCCTCCACCATCAACACCATGGTCGACACCCTCGGCGCCTTCGCGGACGAGGTCACCCGGGTCGCCCGCGAGGTCGGCACCGACGGCCGCCTCGGCGGCCAGGCGAGCGTCAAGGGTGTCTCCGGCACCTGGAAGGACCTGACCGACAACGTCAACTTCATGGCGAACAACCTCACCAGCCAGGTCCGCAACATCGCCCAGGTCACCACGGCCGTCGCCCGCGGTGACCTGACCAGGAAGATCGACGTCGACGCCCGCGGCGAGATCCTCGAACTGAAAACGACCATCAATACGATGGTGGACCAGCTCTCCTCGTTCGCGGCCGAGGTCACCCGGGTCGCCCGCGAGGTCGGCACGGACGGCATCCTCGGCGGCCAGGCGGAGGTCGAGGGACTCTCCGGCACCTGGAAGCGCCTGACCGAGAACGTCAACGAGCTCGCCGGGAACCTCACCCGCCAGGTCCGGGCCATCGCCGCCGTCACCAGCGCGGTCGCCACCGGCGACCTGACCAGGTCGATCACGGTCGACGCGCAGGGCGAGGTCGCCGAGCTCAAGGACAACATCAACGCGATGGTCCGCTCCCTGCGCGAGACCACCCGCGCCAACCACGAACAGGACTGGCTGAAGACCAGCCTCGCCCACATCGCCGGGCTCATGCAGGGCCACCGCGAGCTGGAGACCGTCGCGCAGCTGGTCATCGACGAGCTGACCCCGATGCTCGACGCGCAGCACGGCACCTTCTTCCTCGCCGACGCCGGTGTGGACGCCCCGGCGCTCACCCTCATCGCGAGCTACGGGTACCGGCCCACCCCCGACATACCGCGCAGGTTCGAGTTCGGCCAGTCGCTCGTCGGGCAGGCGGCGCGGACGAAACGGTCCATCGTGGCCCGCACCCCCGCCGACTACCTGAAGATCGCCTCCAGCCTCGGCGAGGCGACCCCGGTGACGCTGATCGTGCTGCCGATCCTGTTCGAGGACCAGGTGCTCGGCGTCGTCGAGCTCGCCTCCTTCACCCCGTTCACCCAGGTCCACCTCGACCTGCTGAACCAGCTGACGGAGACGATCGGCGTCAACGTCAACACGATCATCGCGAACTCGCGGACGGACGCGCTGCTCGAGGAGTCCCAGCGGCTCGCGGGCGAGCTGCAGGCCCGGTCCGAGGAGCTGCAGTCCCGCCAGGAGGACCTCCAGCTCTCCAACGCGGAGCTGGAGGAGAAGGCCACCCTGCTGGCCAGGCAGAACCACGACATCGAGGTCAAGAACGCCGAGATCGAACAGGCCCGCCAGGAGCTGGAGGAACGCGCCCGGCAGCTGGCGCTCGCCTCCAAGTACAAGTCCGAGTTCCTGGCGAACATGTCGCACGAGCTGCGCACACCACTGAACAGCCTGCTGATTCTCGCCCGCCTGCTGGCGCAGAACCCGAGCCGCAACCTCACTGCCAAGCAGGTGGAGTACGCCCACGTCATCCACACCGCCGGCTCGGATCTCCTTCAGCTGATCAACGACATTCTCGACCTCTCCAAGGTCGAGGCCGGGAAGATGGACATCCACCTGGAACGGGTCGTTCTGCGTGATCTCGCCGAGGACATGAAGAGCACCTTCTCGCCGATCACCGCGGAGAAGGGCCTGCGGTTCACCGTGGACCTCGCCCCCGGCATACCGGCCGATCTCCTCACCGATCAGCACCGCCTCGCGCAGGTGCTGCGCAACCTGCTCTCCAACGCGGTGAAGTTCACCGAGCGCGGCAGCGTCGAACTCGCCATCGTCACCACCCCGGGCGGGGACCTGTCACCGGCCACCCCCGGCGTCACCTTCAAGGTCACCGATACCGGCGTCGGTGTCGCCGAGGAGAACCTCGAACGCATCTTCGGGGCGTTCCAGCAGGGCGACGGCACCACCAGCCGCCGCTACGGCGGCACCGGCCTCGGCCTGTCCATCTGCCGTGAGGTCGCCGCCCTCCTCGGCGGCGAGATCGAGGCCCGCAGCGAGTTCGGCAGGGGCAGCACCTTCAGCCTGCGGCTGCCGCTGGCTCCCCCGCCGCCGACTGAGCCCGAGATGGTTCCTCGGCCCCGCCGCACGCAGGCCCTGAGCGACACCGGGCGTTCGTCAGGCGACCCGCGCCCCGTCGGCGCGCCGTCCGCCCTCGCCGCCCCCGCGCCGCCCGCCGTCGTGCCCGGCCCGCCGAGCGCCATGCCCGGGGACGACCGGCGTCCGCCGCGGCAGGCGGCCTACAACAACGACCAGCTGACCGGGCGCACGGTGCTGGTGGTGGACGACGACGTGCGCAACGTCTTCGCCATCACCAGCATCCTCGAGCTCTACGGGCTGAACGTGATCCACGCCGAGAACGGTCGCCGGGGCATCGAGATGCTGCAGTCCGATCCGAGCATCGACCTGGTCCTGATGGACGTCATGATGCCCGAGATGGACGGCTACACGACCATGACCGCGATCCGCACCATGCCGCGGATCGCGGATCTGCCGATCATCGCCGTCACCGCGAAGGCCATGCCCGACGACCGGCAGAAGTGCCTCGACGCCGGCGCGACCGACTACATCACCAAGCCCGTCGACGTCGACGAGCTCCTCGCCTGCATCCGAACGAGGCTGGTCACCGGTTCGGGCGTCGGCGGGCGGCGGGCGGGAGGGCTGGGCGCCGGGTGAAGTGGTCGATCCCGCGGCTCGGTTGACCGACTATAGGAGATTAATGATCAAGCGGATATTACTGGTCACCCGGACGTGCGCACCGGACGATTTCGTGCCCGCCTGGCGCGCCGCCATGGGTGCCGCCGCGGCCGCGCCGCCGGACGTCCGGCCCTCCCGGGTGACCGCGGGAATCGTGCTGGACGAGGTCACGCCCGAACCGCGTCATGACGCCGTCGGCCAGGAGTGGTTCGACGACGAGGAGCATCTGAAGCGGTTCGAGTTATGGCTGGCGTCACCGGAGGGCGCAGTGGCCGACGAACTGCTCGGCCGCGCGGTCGAACGGGATGCCAGCGGCATTGTGGTGGCCCGCGAGCACGTGATGCGCGGTGAGGAATGGCTTTCACGGCGGCGGCGGGACGGCGGTGAGAGCCTGAAGCACATGGCTCTCGCGACGCGCGCGGCGGGCCTCACCCAGGCGGAATTCTTCGACCGTTGGCGGAATCGCGCGGGCCTGGTCGGGGCGGTGCCGATTCCCCCGGTGGCCCGCGGGCAGGCATATATGCAGAACCATCCGTTGCCGCGGGACGTGGGCGACTGGCCGTACGACGCCGTGAACGAGGTCTATTTCGACAATCTCGACGACCTGCGCGCGCGGATCGCGTGGTTCGCGGAGAACCTTGCCGGGAACGAGGACGACCTGGTCCGGGAGTCCTGGTTCGTCGCGGTCCGCGAGGAGGTCCTGTGGCCCGATCCCGCCGCGTAGCCCGGCCCTCGGCCCGCCCGCTCCCACCGCTGCTCGGCAACGGCCGGTGAGCCGGTGACGACCACCGGCCCGGCGGTGGGTCTGATGCTTCCCACGGTGGCGAACCCGGACACGGGCGCGGTCGACACCGCGCGGGTGGTCGAGGCGGCCCGGCGGGCGGAGGCGGCCGGTTTCGACGGCGTCTACATCGGCGATCACCTGCTGCACCCGCATCCGATGCTGGAGTCGGTCGTCACCCTTTCCGTCGTGGCGGCGCGGACCGAGCGGGTTTCGTTCGGGCCGTGCGTGATGCTCATGGGCCTGCGGAATCCCGTGGCCCTGGCGAAACAGCTCGGAACACTGGCGGCGTTCGCTCCGGGCCGCCTGCGCGTCGGAGTCGGCGTAGGGGGCGAATACCCCGGCGAGTTCGAGGTGGCGGGTGTCGCGCTGCCGGAGCGCGGACGTCGCATGGAGTCGGTTCTCGGCCAGGTGCAGTCGCTGCTGAGATCGGGCACGCGGCGTCCGGACGTGACAATCGCGCCGGGCGCGCCGGACGTCCCATTCCTCCTCGCGGGCTGGAAAGAGGTGTCGCTGCGCCGGGCGGCGACGTACGGAGACGGCTGGATCGGTTATCTCCTCGCCCCCGACAGTTTCGCGCGGCGCCGGGCCTTTCTGCTCGAGCATCGGGAGAAGCTGGGGCGGGTCGAGATCCCTTTCACGACTGGAATGCTCGTCCCGGTACACGTGGATCCGTCAGGTGGTGCCGCGGTGAGCGCCGCGGCCGCGTGGGCGAAGATCACCGACTCCGAGGCCGGGTTCCCGGCGCGGCTGTTCGCCGCCGGCAGGCCGGGCGAGGTTGTCGAGCAGCTGCACCGCTACTGGGCGGCCGGCTGCACTGAGCTCGTCCTGGCACCGGCCGATCAGGGCGAGGGCTACCTCGAGCAGGTGAGCATGCTGGCTGGGGAGGTACTTCCACAGGTGAAGGCCTTCTCCTAGGACGCCCTGAGACATCGCAGGGAGCGGCGGCCGCTCAGGTGCTCAGGCGCCGGTAGCGGGCGAGGCGGCGGACCCCGTCCGCGGCGGGGCGACCGGGGCACGGCTGGAGGGCCGCCTCGAGACGGGCGCGGACGGCGGCCTGGTCGAGACGCATGCCGATCGCGACCAGACCGCTGGCATCGTCCGCCGCGGGACTGACAGCGCCGGGCCTGACAGCGCCGGGCCTGGTCGCGACGTTGATCTCCCGTCCGACGACGTTGACCACATAGCCGCGCGGTCCCCGCGCCGTCTCCACGGTCACGGTGCCCTTGAGCCGGTAGACGTTCGCGGGGGGATCCTCGAGCAGGTCGACCAGCGGGCCGGGATCGATCGGACCGGCGGCGGGAACGGTCACCGCGTCGACCCGCGGGTGCGGGTCGTGACCGTCTTCGTGGTCGTGCCGGGCCAGGGCCGCGAGCGGGAGTTCGTCGACCGGGTCGTACGGGTTCGCGGCGTCGAACACGAGCACCGGGTCGACGCGGCCGTGCGTCGTGTCGATGACGTGGGCGTGCGGGTTGCTCTCGCGCACCCGGCCGGTGATCCGCGCCAACGTCTCGGCACGCCGCGCCGGCGGGATCCGGTCGGTCTTGTTGATGACGACGAGCGAGGCGGACGCGAACCGGGCCGGCGGCAGCCCGCCCGTGTCGACGGTGTCGAAGTAGGCGGGGGCGTCGATCACGTCGACGAGACCGCCGGGGCGCACGCGGTCCACACCGCTGAACCGGATGAGCCTGGCCAGCGCCGGCGGGTCGGCGACGCCGCTGGCCTCCACGATCACCGCGTCCAGTCGCAGCCGGGGATGGCTCAGCTTCTCCAGCGCCTGGTCCAGGCCGTCCGTGTCCGGCAGGCAGCACAGGCAGCCGCCCGCGATCGAGGCCGGCTGGTCCACCTGACCGGAGACCAGCGCGGCGTCCACGTTGATCGCCCCGAAGTCGTTGACCACGACCCCAAGGCGTGCGCCAGGGGCCTGGAGCAGGTGGTTGAGCACCGTTGTCTTGCCGGCACCCAGGTATCCGGTCAGCGCGATCACGGGCACCCGCACGACCATTCCCACCCGCCTCCTCCCGCGCCGCGGCCAGCCATCCGTATCGACTGGTCCCACGGATTTCCGGACTCAGGCTACGAGGACCGTCCACCCGGGCTGCCAGCGACGGCCGTCGGCGGTCAGAAGGGCGTGAGCCACAGGGTGGCGGACGTCGGCGCGGTGTCCTGGATGTAGGAGGCGAAGCCGGCGACGTCGTCGAAGGCGAATCCGTACGCTCGGCCGTCCGCGCTGTGCTCGTGCAGGACCCGGGCGTAGTGGTTGGTCGTCGGGTCGCGGTAGAAGCCCGCGGGGTCGGTCGCCGGCTGGGCCGGCTGGGTGAGCAGCGTCGAACGGTTGAAGCCGGCTCCCAGCACGGCGGCCACCGGCCCGGTGACGCCGTCGTTCGGCGCCGCGAGCGCGCCGTCGCAGAACAGGACGTCGCGGGTGCTCGGCCGGACGAACGGCGCGACCCCGCCGTCGAAGCGCAGCAGGCCGCCGCTCACCGTGCCGACCCGGGTGCCCGTTCCGACGTCCACCGTGAGCTGGCGCGACGTGTACTGGTTCCACACCGCGTCGATGTAGCCGTCGAAGTAGGTGGTGGGGAAGATGCCGGCCTCCAGCCCGTGGCCCGGCGCGATCACCCGGACGCCCTGCCGGTCAGCGTCGTCGACGACCAGCGGGGCGAACACCGGGTGTGCCCGCATCGCGTCGAAGACGGCGGCCCGGCCGCCCGCCGCCAGCCGTCCGGTCGTCTGGTCGGCGCTGCCGCGCAGCCCGATGGCCATCGGCACGCTGAACATGTCGACCGCCGTGGTGTTGCAGAACATGCCGGCGTCGTTGTGGGTGAACTCGACGAAGTCGTGCACCACGCCGAAGCTGGGGTCGGCGCGCACCCAGCCGGCCGGGTGCTGGAGCGCCGCGTTGCCCGCGCCGTCGACCACGACCTTGAAGCGCAGCTTCGAACCGGTCGACACGTAGATCCGTCCGGACATCCCGTTCGGGACGACGAACTGCGTGTCGCCGTCCGCTACCAGGGGGATGGAGAGGTCGGCGAAACCGTCCGGTCCGTTGTCCGCGAGTGAGACCTGGGCGAGGCCGCCGTCCCGGCGGGCGTACACCTGGCGGCCGGTGATCAGGTCGGTGCCGACGACGTAGAGCCAGATCTGGTTGTTGGCGTACCGGTAGGTGTGGTTGACCACGGTCAGCGGCAGGCCCGCCCCGGCGGCGAGCGCGGCGCGCTCCCGGCTGCCGGCGGCGGCCCACGCGGCGCCTCCGGCGGTACCCGCGACGGCGGCGGACGCCCCCAGCAGGAACGTGCGGCGGTTCGGCATGGCGATCCCCTTCACTGCGCGGCTTCTCACTGGGCGGCTTCTCACTGGGCGGCGCTGAAGGCGCGGGTGAACTCGAACGGCTGTGCCTCGATGCCGCCGCAGGTCGGCTGCGCGTACGGCACCGGCCCGCCGGGGCAGGGCTGGTCGCGGGTCAGCGACCACATCGACAGCCAGGCGAGGTCGACCTCGGACGCGAACCGCACCAGCTGCCGCGCGTCGGCCAGGGTGAACACCTCGCTGGCGACGTCGTTCACACCGATCATCGGGGTGACGGCCACCCGCCCCCACGCCTGCGCGTCGGACAGCTCGAACACGCCCTTGACCTGGACCTGGGTCGCGGTGGCGGCGTCGATGGCGTACTGGCCCATCCGGCCCGCCGGCTTCGGCGCGGCGCCGTCGCCGTAGTCCATCGCCATGATGTTGACGGCGTTCACCGTCACGCCGTTCTCCCGGGCGTTGGCCAGCAGGTCCACGCCGGCCTGGGTCAGGCCGGACGGCAGCACCGGCAGCGTGAACGAGACCTCCAGCGGCCGGCCCCCGGCCGCGGCCTCCCGCTGAAGCTGGGCGATCGCCTGGGCGCGCCGGGTGTTCGCGGCGGCGTCCGGCAACGTGCCGCCCTCGACGTCGAAGTCGAGGCGGGTCACCCCGTAGACGTCGACCACCTTGCGGTACGCGGCCGCCAGGTCGCCCGCGCTGCCGCAGGCACTGGCGAGCTCGGTACCGGACGCCCCGCCGAACGACACCCGGACGTCGCCGCCCAGCTCACGGAACCGGCCGATCTGGCCGGGCACGCCGTCCATGGTGAGGTCGCTGACCCCGCCCCACTTCGGCGTACAGCCGCCTCCACCGGCCACGACGAAGGCCAGCGTGACATCACGCAGGCCGGCGGTCCGCGCCGCCGCGACCAGGTCGAACGGCGGGTACAGCGAGGTGTCGACGTACGGCGCGAACCCGCCCGGGCCGCCGGAGCCACCGGAGCCGTTCGACGGCGGTGCCGATGGGGACGGCGGTGCCGATGGGGACGGCGGTGCCGGCGGCGCGGTGGTCGAAGCGGGTGGCGTGGCCGGTTCGGTCGGCGACGCGTTCGGCGGCGGGGACGACGGTGCGGCCGGCCCGGTGGCCGAGGGTTCGGGCTCCGGGGCCGAGTCGCCGTTGCCGGAGCCGGGCGTGCAGTCCTCGCCGTTGATCCGACATCCGAGGGGGTCGGTGGCGCCGCCCGGAGCGGCGATGACGAAGCCGACGTCGACCGACTCCCGTGGCGCGAGTGTGGTCTGCCAGGCCGGCGGGGTGACGGTCACGTGCCGGCCGTCCACCTGGTAGGCGGCGTTCCACAGCGAGGTGAGGGTCGCGCCGTCCGGCAGGTCGAACTCGAGGGTGAAGCCGTCCGGCGAGTCCGCGGAGTTGGTGACCTGATACTGGGCGGAGTAGCCGGTGCCCCAGTCGCTGGTGCGGCTGTACGCGGCGTCGAGGCCGGCGGCGTCCGCGGTGCCGGGCACCACCACGGCCAGGCCGACCGCACCGCCAAGGGTGAGCAGGGCCGCGGTACCCGAAATGATCTGACGACGACGGCGTCGGTGCCGACCTCGCAAAGGCGACATGGCGTACATACCTCCCGCAATGGCGAATTGCGGCAGGACGCTAGTTGCGGGCGCGCCGCCGACCGGCCCTGCTGAGGCAGCGCAGAAACGCTCTTAAGACCCGCTTAGGGATGCACCCCGGCTGCGGGCCCGGAAGCCACGGCGGTGGCGCATGCGGCGTCCACGGCCGTCCGGCGGGCGGGTGGACGACGTGCGCAGGCGCATCCGCACCTCGGCGCCACCGAGCTGGGACCGGCCGATCGTCAGCTCACCGCCGGTCGACTCGGCCACCCGCCGGGCGATGTCCAGCCCCAGCCCGGTCGAGCCCGCGCCCCCGGCCCCGCCGCCCCGGCGCAGCGCCGCCGCGGGGTCGACGACCCCCGGGCCGGCGTCGAGCACGCGCACCCAGACGGCGTGGTCGGTCAGCCGCAGCTCGACCGCGAACGCCACACCCTCGGCGGTGTGCCGGAACACGTTGCCGAGCAACGCGTCCAGCGCGGTCGCCAGCTCGGCGCGCGCCACCGGCACCGGCGCCGGCCGATCGACGCCGGACACCGCCCACCCGCGCCCCTGGTCCTCGGCCAGCGCGGACCAGAAGTCGGCGCGGTCGCGCACGACGTCGGCCGCGTCGCAGCGCCGCGCCGCCACCTGCTCGTCACCGAGCGCCCGGGCGGCGCGGATGACGTAGTCGACCTCGTGCTCGAGCTGCGCCACCGCGTGCCGGGTCGCCTCCGCCGCCGCGATGGCAGCGGCGTCGCCGTCACCGCTACCGCCACTGCCGCCGCCGAGGGCGGCCGTGTTGAGCCGCAGCACGGTCAGCGGGGTGCGCAGCCGGTGGGAGAGGTCGGCGGCCCGTTCCCGCTCGGCCGCGAGCAGCTGGCGCACCCGGTCCGCCATCGCGTTGAAGGCGGCGGCCGCCTCGTGCAGCTCGGCGGGAGCCGCCCGGTCGGACGTCGGTGCGCGGGCGGTCAGGTCACCCGAGCCCAGTTCCCGGGCGGCGCCGGCGAGCCCGCGCGCCGACCGCACGATGCGGGTGCCCAGCCGGTCCGCGACCAGCACCGAGGCCAGCACCAGCGCCGCGGCGACACCCCCGAGGACCAGGCACGCCCTCGCCACGCCCCGGCCGAGCTCGGCCTCGGGCACGAACACCTCGATCACCGCGATCCGCGCGTCGGCGACCGCGACCGGCCGCAGCAGAACGGACCCGCCCGGCACCGCCACCACCGAGGAACTACCGGCACTCGCCACCGCGGCCAGCTCCGCCGCCCCGGCCCGCGACCGCCCGACGGCAACCAGCGCCGGCGGACGTCCTGGAGCCGGCGCCGTCGCCTGTGCCGCTGACGGCGCTTCGCCGGGCGGCGGCGCCTGGGCGGGTGCCGGCACGTGCACCGCGACCAGTCCTTCCGCCCCGCCGCGCGTGCTGGCGAGGGCCCGGCCCAGCGCCGCCTGGTCAGTGGTGATCGCCAGGGCCGGCCCGAGCTCGGCGGCCTGGCGCTCGGCATCGGTGAACGCCCGGTCGTGCGCCGTCCGCTGGACCGTCAGCACCAGCGGGACGAGGAACGCCAGCGCCACCATCGTGGTCACCGCGATCGACACCTTGGCGAGCGCCCACCTCATCGTGCTCTCACGGCCGAGGCGCCTCGAGCTTGACCCCGACGCCACGCACCGTGTGCAGGTACTTCGGCCGGGCGGCGGTCTCCCCGAGCTTGCGGCGCAGCCACGACAGATGGACGTCGATCGTCTGGTCGCCGCCGTACGCCTGCTGCCACACGGCGGCCAGCAGCTCCCGGCGCGGCACCACGTCGCCGGGGCGGGCGGCCAGGTAGGCCAGCAGGTCGAACTCGCGCCGGGTGAGGTCGAGATCCCGCCCGTCCAGCACCGCCGTGCGCTGCCGGGGGTCGACCACCAGCTCACCCACCCGGAACGCCGGTACCCGGCCGGTGACGGCGGCCGGACTCGTGCGGCGCAGCACGGCGGTGACACGCGCGTCGAGATGCTCCGGCGAGAACGGTTTCACCAGGTAGTCGTCGGCACCGCTGTGCAGCAGCCGGACCATCGCCGGCTCGTCACCGCGCGCCGTCGCGACCACCACCGGGACGTCGCTGACGCCGCGCAGCATCCGCAGTGCGGCCGCGCCGTCCAGATCGGGCAGGCCCAGGTCGAGCACGACGAGGTCGCAGCCGACCTGCGTCACCTCGCGCAGCGCGTCGAGCGCCGCGCCGACGCTGCGCACCGCGTGCCCGGCGCTGGACAGGTGCCGCACCAGCGCGGCACGCACGTACGGGTCGTCCTCGACAACCAGGATCGTCGCCACGCCCGGCTACCCGGTCGCCTGCGGAGTCATCGGTGTGGCTCCTCTCGGGCGGCGGCGGTACGACGTGTCGGTAACTGACGACGTGTCGGTACCTGACGATGCGTCGATACCTGAACAGGGCGAATGTGGCAATATCGCACCGCTATGGCTTGGACTCTGCTCCGCCTGGCCGCCTGGGTGGTCGCGACCGCGCTGGCCGTCACCCTGTCCTGGTTCGCCGTCAACGGGGTACTCGCGGGCGACACCTTCGCCACGCCGTCGTCAGCCGTCGCCATCGACCCGCCGGACGTCCCGCCGCTCCCGTCGGTCAACCCGCCCCCGGGGCTGTCGCCGTCCGCGACGGTGGCGCCGTCCGGGACGGCGGTGCCTGCTGGGACGGCGGTGCCGTCGGCGACGTCCACCCTGTCGTCGACCGCGCTGCCCAGCGCATCCGCCCCGCCGACGTCGCGACCGCGGGCAACGGCCCTCCCGGCCGCAGCGCCGCCGCCTACCGGCCCCGTGACCGCGCCGCCGCCCGTGGCCCCCGCACCCGCCGGCACCGCCACAGCCACAGCCACCGCGCAGAGCTACCAGCTTGACGGCGGACGAGTGGTGATCGAGACCACCGACGTCTCGGCCCGCCTGGTGTCCGCGACGCCGGACGTCGGCTGGAAGGTGCAGGCGTGGCAGGCCGAGGGGTGGCTGCGGGTCGACTTCAGTCGCGACGGCAGGACGTCCTCGTGCTTCGTCACCTGGAACGGACATCCACCCAGCGTCCAGATCACCTGAACCCCGGCCTGGCCCGCGGCACCCGGCGCCCCGGGCCAGGCCGGGCGGATGATCAGCCGACGGTCGGCACGGTGCCGCCGTCGACGGTGTGCTCGGCGCCGGTGATGGCGGCCGCACGGTCGGACACGAGGAAGGCAACGAGTTCGGCGACCTCGGTGGGCTGCGCGGGGCGGCCGAGTGGGATGCCGCCGAGGGAATCCATGACCTGCTCCAGCGCCTGCCCGCGGGAGATGGCCTGGCTCGCTGCGATGCGATCGATCAGACCGTCGGCGCCGGCGGTCTGGATGAAGCCGGGGGACACGACGTTCACCCGAACGCCACGCGGACCGACCTCGTTGGCCAGGCCCTTGCTGTAGGTGGTGAGCGCGGCCTTGGCCGCCGCGTAGCCGAGGGTCGCCTCGTACAGCGGCATTCGCCGTTGGATGGACGACACGTGCACCACCGTCCCGCCGCCGGCATCGATCATCGCCGGCAGCAGGGCACGATCCAGCCGGACGGCGGCGAGCA
Source organism: Frankia sp. Mgl5 (assembly GCF_023242985.1). NCBI lineage: Bacteria > Bacillati > Actinomycetota > Actinomycetes > Frankiales > Frankiaceae > Frankia > Frankia sp. Mgl5. The sequence goes on from NZ_JALKFY010000002.1 coordinate 116,216, forward strand.
GGTTGAGACGCAGCTCGTGGTCCCAGTGCTGGTCGGTGAGAGCGGCGAAACCCCCGGGTGGGGCCTGTGATCCGCCGAGGGTGTGCACGACGATGTCCAGCGTGCCGAACCGGTTCCGCACCTGGTCGACGACGGCGGCGACGCCCTCGGCGGTGGTGAGGTCGGCGGGGATGAACAGGTCCGGCCCGGCCTGGCCGGGCGGGCGGGTGCGGGCGGTGGCCAGCACGATCGCGCCGGCCTCGCGGAGCCGGTCGGCGATGGCGGCGCCGGTGCCCTTGCTGGCTCCGGTGACCAGCGCGCGGCGACCGTCGAGCCGGTCACTGATGGTCATGGCGGCCCACCCTGATCTGATCTGCTCCGATCTGATTCGTCATGCGGCCACCGTCGAGCCTCCCGCCGGGAGAGGGTCAAACCACGCGCGGCGGCCGGACGGCCGTCCGGCCGCCGCTTGGCCCGCTCTCCGGCGAAGGTGCACAGTGCGGGGATGCGGCCAGGACTGACCATCGGCGAGTTCGCGCAGCTGACACACCTGAGCGTGCGGACGCTGCGCCGCTACCACGACAGCGGCCTGCTGGAGCCCTCGTCGGTCGACCCGCACAGCGGATACCGGTACTACACCGCCGAGCAGATCCCGTCCGCCCAGGTGATCCACCGGCTGCGGGAGCTGGACATGCCGCTGGCCGACGTCGCCCGGATCCTCGCCAACGAGGACCCGGGCGCGCGGGCCGAGCTGGTCGCCGGACATCTCCAGCGGCTGGAGGCCGAGCTCGACCGCACCCGGGCCGCCGTCGCCTCGCTGCGCCAGCTGCTGCGGCCGGACGTCGCGGAGCTGGAGATACGGCTGCGTTCCGTCCCGGCCCGGACCGTAGCCGCGATCAGCGGCACCGTCGACCACGACGATGTCCTGGCGTGGTACGCCGAGGCGATGACCGAGCTCGACGCGGCCCTGGCGGGGCACGATCGGCTCGGCCCGCCAGGCGGCTGCTTCGACAACGAGCTGTTCACCGCCGGCCGTGGCACGGTTCTGGTCTACCGGCCGTCCGCCGACCCACCGACGCGGGGCCGCGTCACCCCGCGGACCCTGCCGGCCGTCGAGCTGGCCACCGCCGTCCACCACGGCGCCCACGACGACATCGACGTCACCTACGGTCGGCTGGGCGCCTGGGTGGTCGACCACGCCCTCGCCGTCGACGGCCCCGTCCACGAGACCTACCTGACCGGCCCGCGCGACGATCCCGCGCCGCGGTCCTGGCGCACCGAGATCGGCTGGCCCATCTTCCGCCTCGTGCCATCCTGACCACGGCGGGACGGCGTGCCCGCGGCCCGGGCCGGTCAGATCCCGGTCTGCCCAGACGCCGTCGCCGCTGGTGGGCGTCACGATCAGTCGGTGCGTGGACAGGCACCTGCCTTGCGGGGCACCTGGGTTCCCGTGAAGCCCTGGCGGTTAATGAAACTGTTTGCGTCTCGCGTCGAAGCTGACGCCGAGGACATCGCGTTCCTCTACCGCACGCTCGGCTATACCACCGTCGATGAAGGCCTCGACCTCGTCCAGTCGGTGAACCGTGGCCCAGGTCGGGCCGCACGGGGCGCGATGCGGGGGGCGGGGCTTACAAGGTCGCGATCTGGCCCAGGCCGACGAACGGCAGCGCGACATACCCGTCCGCGGGAATTCCCTGGTCGTGGACGTATTGTTCGAGTGCGTCGAGGTCTACGAACGGTGCCATCACCCCCGCGCCGGGTACCACCAGCGCCCACACCTCCGACGGGATGATCGAACCCCGGATGTTCACCAGCCGTGCCAGCCCGGCCTCGATAGCCGCCGTCATCACACTCGGGCTCACCGTCGCCCCCCGTTCCCGTTGTCGCGCTCGGGCCCCCGTTGTCGTGTTCCGGCCCTCGTCGTCTCTACGGTCATGGTGTGTCGGATCCCCCTGGACTAGTTAGCCCGTAGGGTTCCCCCCGAACGCGGGGAGGCGCGGGATCGCTTTCAGTCCAGGCAGAACTCGTTGCCCTCGGGGTCGGTCATCACGATGTGGCCGGCGCCCATTGGGGGAGTGGGTTCGTGGCGGCTTACCCGCTTGGCGCCGAGCGCGACGAGCCGGTCGCACTCGGCCTCCAGCGCCGCCATCCGCTCGTCGCCCTGTAGCCCGGGAGCCGCCCGGACGTCGAGGTGGACGCGGTTCTTGGCGACCTTGTCCTCCGGCACCTGCTGGAAGAACAGCCGTGGGCCGGGTCCGTCCGGGTCCTCGATGGCCGATCTCGTGTTGCGCTGCTCGGGCGGGACGCCGGCCCGCGCGAGGAAGTCGTCCCAGGCGGCCAGCGGGTCGGCGCCCTCGGGCAGGTCGACTCCGGGCGGGCCGGGGTGGACGTAGCCCAGCGCGTCGCGCCAGAAGGACGACAGCGCCCGCGGGTCGTGGGCGTCGAAGGTGACCTGGATGTGGCGACTCATCGGGTTGCTCCTCTGCTGGCGGGTGGGTGACGACACGGCCTTCCGCCGCCGACATCGTCCCGCACACGGCTGTGATCGCCCCCGCACACACCCCGGCGCTCGGCGGGCTGCCCGGCCCGTCGGTCGGCCCGGTGGCTTGGGTCGCTGACCAGCGGGCAGCCCGATGGCATGGGAGACGTGACCAGCGAACCGGACCCGCGTCTACTCGGTACCTACCTGAATGACCATTTGGCCGGTGCCGGCGCGGGGGTCGATCTAGCGTCCCGGATCGCGCGGGTGCACCAGGGCACTCCCTCCGGCCCCGCGCTCGCGCACGTGGCCGCTGAGATAGCGCGGGATCGGACGGCGCTGCTGCAGATCATGAAGGATCTGGGAGTGCCGCGGCGGCGCACCAAGGCGTTGCTCGGTCGGCTCGCGGAGAAGGTGGGCCGGCTCAAGCTGAACAACCGGCTGCTGCGGCGGTCGCCGATGAGCTCCGTGGTCGAGCTCGAGACGCTGTGGCTCGGCGTGAACGGCAAGTCGCGGCTGTGGCGCTCGTTGCGGGCTGTCGCGGCGGGTGACAACGGGCTCAGCCCGCAACTCCTCGATCACCTGCTCGACCGGGCCCGGCAGCAGGCTGACGATCTCGAGGACCTCCGGATGCAGGCGGTCGAAGAGGCGTTCGGCGTACTCTCCCACCGCATGTGATCGTTCTACCGTGTATGGCCCGTCCCACCACTCGTCCCCGGCTGGTCTCCCGCTTCCCCAGCGGATTGGCGGACTGTCCGCGGAATCTCGCGGCGGGAGGCCTGTAATATTTTTGGTCTATATTTCCCGAACCTGGGTAGAAACTCGTCATGAATGTTGTTCCGTCCGCAGGCCCGGGACCGCCCGACCCGGACTCTCCCCCCGTCGGTGACTCGCCGTTGCTCGCCGATCAGCACGTCGTGAGGTCGACCCGCACAAGTCGAACCTGGACGGCGCTGATTCTGTTCGTCATAGTCCTGATTCTCCTGCTGGTGTTCATCCTGCAGAACGGCCAGAGAGTCAAGGTGTCGTACCTGGGCGCTGACGGGAGCATGCCCCTCGCGGTCGCGATGCTGTTCGCCGCGGCCGGCGGGGCGTTGCTGGTCGCGATCCCCGGTGTGGGTCGCATGGTCCAACTGCGCCGGGTGGCACGCCGTCACCGAAAGGCCGAGAACATCCCGCCGCCACCGTGACCGACGACGAGCGAGAGTTCGGCACGCGGGCCGCCTGGTCGCGGAAGGTGACGCGCGGGTGTAGCGTTCGGGCGAGCGAGCGGGCGCGCCGGCACCGGTGTGAGGCATCGGTCTGAAAACCGCACCGAGCAAGCTCTCTTCTTGTTCCGTGCTCCCGGCGAGGTCAGCGTCACGCCCGAAAATCGGCAATCGGGAGAAAGCAGTGTGACCGTCGGAAGAATCCTGTTGGATGCCGCGGCGTCGTTGACCACGCCACTGCTGCCCGATGATTACCTCGGACTGATTGATCCGCTCTGGTCGCGGCGCGGGTTGCGGGGGCGGGTCGAGGCTGTCCGGCGGGAGGCCGCCGGCGTCGCCACGCTGGTGATCCGTCCCGGCGCGGGCTGGAACGAGCATCGCGCGGGTCAGTACGTCCGGATCGGCGTGAATGTCGACGGCGTGTGGCACTGGCGCCCCTACTCGGTGTCCTCGGCCCCGGGGGATCCCGACGGTGTCATCTCGATCACGGTCAAGGCCCTCCCGGACGGGAAGCTGTCCGGTCGTCTCGTGGAACGGGTCCCGCCCGGCGCGATTGTGCGCCTGGAGAAACCACGGGGGTGTTTCGTGCTGCCGCAGGTGCTTCCGCCGCGGCTGCTGTTCGTGACCGCTGGCAGCGGCATCACGCCGGTGATGTCGATGCTGCGCGGCCTTGCGCGGGGTGGCGAGATGCCGGACGCGGTCGTCGTGCACTCGGCGCCGACGCGGGACGATGTCATCTTCGGCACCGAGCTACGAGAGCTTGCGGCCCGGTTCCCCACCCTTCGGCTTCACGAGCACCACACCAGGGTGCCCGGCGGGCCCGCCCGGCGTCTCACCATGGCGGCGCTGCCCGCGATCTGCCCGGACTGGGCGGAACGGCCGGCCTGGGTCTGCGGACCTCCAGGGATGCTCGCGGACGCCGAGGCCTGGTGGCGTCGGGCGGGGATCGCGGACCACCTGAGGGTGGAGCGGTTCCGTCTCGCCGGAGCGCCCGGTGGCGGGACCGGAGGGCGGGTCCGGTTCGCCAGGAGTGGCCGGCAGGCTCAGGCTGGCGGCGACACATCGCTGCTGGCGGTGGGTGAGAACGCCGGCGTTCTCATGCCGAGCGGCTGTCGCATGGGTATCTGCCACAGCTGTCTGGCCCAGCTCACCTCGGGCCGGGTGCGGGACCTGCGCACCGGGCGGGAGCACGGTGCGCAGGGCGAACTCGTCCAGACCTGCGTGTCGGGCGCGGCCGGCGACGTCGAGATCGACCTTTGAAGGGGTGGGCAATGGCCAGGCGGACGGCACTCACCGCGGCCGAGACCGACGAGTTCGGCCGCGCGCTCGACCAGCTCCGGGAGGAGGTTCTCGCCGGCCGAGGGGAAGACGATGCCCGGTACATCCGCAGGGTGATCGCCGTCCAGCGGGGCCTGGAGATGGGTGGGCGGGTGGTTCTGTTCGCCTCTCTGCTGCCACCGGCGTGGCTGGCGGGCACGACGATGCTCGCGACCGCCAAGATCCTGGAGAACATGGAGATCGGGCACAATGTTCTGCACGGCCAGTGGGACTGGATGTGCGATCCCGAGATCCACTCGACCACCTGGGAATGGGACTCGGCGTCACCCGCCGCGCAGTGGAGACACTCGCACAACTACGTGCACCACACCTACACGAACATCCTCGGCAAGGACCGGGACATCGGATACAGCCTGCTGCGCGTCCAGTCGGAGCAGCGCTGGCACCCCGCGTACCTCGCCCAGCCGCTCTATAATCTCGCGCTCGCGGCGGTCTTCGAATGGGGGATCGCCCTGTACGACACCGAGATCGAACAGGCCTGGCGGGGGGAGAAAAGCTGGGGCCAGACGTGGGCGCAGCTCCAGGTGTCGCTGCGCAAGGCCGGGCGGCAGGCGGTCAAGGATTACGTGGCATTCCCGCTGCTGGCCGGCCCGGCGTTCCTGCCCGTCCTGTTCGCCAACCTCACCGCGAACGTCACCCGCAACGTCTGGGCACACACAATCATCTTCTGCGGTCACTTCCCGGAGGGAGCGGAGGTCTTCACCGAGGAACAGGTCGAGGGGGAGACCCGCGGTGGGTGGTATGTGCGGCAGGTGCTGGGCTCAGCCAACATCGACGGTCCGGCACTCCTGCACCTGATGAGTGGGAACCTGAGTTTCCAGATCGAGCACCACCTGTTCCCCGATCTACCCAGCAACCGGTACGCACAGCTCGCCCCGCAGGTACGCGCCCTCTGCGAACGCTTCGGCCTCCCGTACACCACCGGAGGACTGCTGCGACAGACGGCCAACGTGTGGAAGCGCGTCATCCGGCTCTCGCTCCCCGGACCCGTCTGAACAACCGGCTGCTGCGGCGGTCGCCGGTGAGCTCCGTGGTCGAGCTCGAGACACTGTGGCTCGGCGCGAACGGCAAGTCACGGCTGTGGCGCTCGCTGAGGGCTGTCGCGGCCGCTGCCGAGCGGAGCGCCCCTCGGATGTCCCGACCGACGGCGAAGTCCCGGGTTCGCCGCGCTGGTGCTACAGCTGCCATGCGGCATCGCCATCGGCCGGGACGGTCGCGGGCGTTGGCGACTCGGGACGCTGGGTTTCCCCGGCGCACTGGGCTTCCCAAGCGGATGGCGCGACACTTGCCGAGCTCGAAGGTGAACGCCTCGGCAATACGCGTACGCTCAACCGGGCTCAGGCTTCGGTAGAACATTCGGTAGAACATTGCAGCCTGGGAGAAATCGCCGTGGTACGGTTGTGAGTAGACCGGCTATTTACGAACGTCGACGCTCGAGCGATGTCGTCGCCGGTCGTGGTCGGCCGGCGGTCTTCATCGCCGGGGTTAGGTGGCCGTCATGGCGGCAGGCCAGATGATTTCTTTCCTCGATCGTGCCGATTTCGCGCGTTTTGACGACGACGGCGGCGCACCGACCCGGCTTCGCGTGGCCTCGGCGGACGCCCGCCCCGAAGCTTCCACTGGTGACCGTGGGCTACGGCTCTCCCTCGCTCCCGCCGGCGGCCGCGGATCCTTCGACGGAGTCTGGTGGCCACACAGCCGGCGGCTGGACCGTGAGGCTCCAGCGCTCGTCGCGGCGCTGTCCGCCGCCGGTAACACGATCAGCCGACTGTCGGTCAACGGTGACATCTGGACCGGTATCCCCCGCCTGCTCCCCCGGTCGACCCGCCCACCGGTGCGGATCAGCTGGTTCCGCACCCTCGATCCGCACACGGTCACCCTGGACGGCGGCAACCGCCCCAGGTTCTTTCTCCTCGTGATCCCGCCCGACACGGCCGCGGACGTGGCAGCCGATGTCCTCCGGATGGCCGCGGCCGGCGGGCTGTCCGGGCCGTCCGGCCAGATCCTGCGCCACGCGGGCGCCGTGCCGCTCGGCGCCCGGTCCGGAGCGCCGTGAAGATCGCGATACTCGCGCCGTCGCGTGGCGCACTCCGCCCCGGCACTACGGCCCCTGGAAGCAGGTCGCCAGCACCATCGCGGAGGGCCTGCTCGGGCACAGGGTGGATGTGACGCTGTTCGCGACGCTGGATTCGGTTGATCCCGCCGCCCCGCGGGCTGGTCACCCGGTGGGAACCATTCGCGCGAGGAGCCGGTCGACGGGCACGCTGGCCATCCCGATCCGGGTGTCGCCGATCCCGTACGGCAGCCACAGCAGACCGTCGTGGATCAGGCTGCCGCAGGAGTAGACGACGTTGGGGACATAGCCCGCGCTCTCCTGCCCGGTCGGGGCGAGCAGTGGTTCGGGCAGCGCCGCGACCACCCTTCCCGGGTCCTCGAGATCAAGCAGGATCGCGCCGATGGTGTACGTCCGCATCGGCCCGACGCCGTGGGTGAGCGTGAGCCAGCCCGCGGACGTCTCGACCGGGGAGCCGCAGTTGCCCACCTGGAGCAGTTCGAAGGCGACCCGTGGTCCGTGGAGCGGACGCGCCGGCCCCCACACCTGGCCGTCGTCCGATGCGGTCAGACCGGTGGACTCGCCGTCGGAGCGACAGAGCGCGAGGCGGCGACCGTCGACCAGCCGGGGGAACAGCGCCATGCCCTTGTTGCGGGCGGCCGGGCCGGCGAGCGGTGCGGTGGTGAAGACCCGCAGGTCGGGGCTGGTGAGTAGCCGCGGGGAGATGTCCGTGCCGTCGAAGGCGGTGTAGGTGGCCCGGTAGTCCGCGGTTCCGTCCGGCGCGGTGAACCGGACGAATCGCGCGTCCTCCATGCCGTTGCTCTCGCTGGTGACGGTGGGCCACAGCACCCGTTGTGGCAGGGCGCTGTCGGGTGGGAACTCGACCCGCCGCAATGATCCGGCGATCGAGCGGATCCCGGCGAGGATCCCGGGTGCCTGGGGGCGGCGGAGCAGGTCGGGGGGAACCGCGGCGAAGGCACGGGAGAGATCGGGGTCGGGTTCACCGCCGGGCCGCCGTGGGTCCAGGCCCTGGAGGACGGCCCGGGTGACCTCGTCGTCGAGCCCGTGCTCGGTGAGCACGGCGCGCAGCCGGGCGGCCTCCCACTCGACGGGTACGGCGACGCCGGTGGTGAGTGGGCCGGTCCGCGGCTCCAGGCGCACCGCCGGGCCCGGACCGATCACTGCGACGGCGAAGCCGATCGAGGACAGATGGCCCTCCCCGACGGCGCGCAGGCTCAACGCCAGTCGCAGCGTGCCGGACGGCAGCCCGGACTGGTCGGGGTGCGGCACCGCCGAGGGGTTGGTGACGGCCGCGCCCTCCACCGCGTACTCGGCGGTGAAGCACGCGCCGAGCAGCAGGGTGCGCGCCGCGGAGAGCTCCGCGGGCACCAGCACCCGTGGAGCCACCACCGCTGCGTGCCGCGCGAGGATGCCCCGGTAATCCCGGTGGCGCGGCTCGAACCGTTCGAGGAGGTCGGCGACCAGGCTGTCGACCTCCCGCTCGGGCAGGGCGAGCGCGCGGGCCACGATGCCGGCGGCCCGGGAGTGCGGCTGGCTGCCCTCCTCACCGGGCAGGAAAAGCTTCGCGATGACCCGGTCGCTGTTCGGGGAGAGCCCCAGCGGGTGCCGCGTGACCAGGTCGTTCCGGGCCGACCCGACAGCTGTGGCCCGGGTGCTGCCGGTCAAGGCGTCGATGCCAGGAGACGGCGGGCGTGCTGGGTCGTGGAGAGCAGGGCGAGCGTCGATTCGGCACCCTGGTTGAGGTTGCGGCCGCCGGGCTCGAGGCCGTCGTAACAGCCACCGGTGTCGGGGTTGAGTAACGCCATCGAGCTGTCGTTGTCCCCGAGGAACCACCCGTGGGCGCGGCCGAGGCCGGTCAGCCATCTTTTCCGTCCGGTCGCCGCGTGGGCGCGGGCGCAGGCGTCCGCGATCGCCGCGGCCTCGATGGGCTGCTGGTCGAAACCGGGCCCGGGATCTCCCCCCTGCCGCCGACCGCCGACCGGGGTCGGGGACAGGTTCCCGCCACGGGTCTCCACCTGGAGCAGCCACGCCAACAGCCGCAGACCGTCCGCGAGCACCACCTTGTCGGGCAGGCACATGCCGGCGAGGATCAGTGCCTCCGGGACGGCCCCGTTGGCGTAGCGCAGGGTGGGCTCCGGCCACGGCCAGCTCGGGTTGGCGCCGACCGGTCCGATCACCTCGACGGCGGCGGTGAGCAACGCGCGCGCCGGCTCGTCGTCCGGATGGGCGAGCAGCACCTCTCCGGCACCGAGCGCGGCGAACGTCATGGCCCGTGGCCAGGGCGAGCGGCGCCCCGCGCTGGCGAGGAAGCCGGCCCGCGCCGAGGCGCGCAACCGCCGGGTCGGCGCGGAGGCGGCCGCGGTGCCCAGCCCCCAGAGCGCCCGGCCCCAGCAGTCACCGAGGTCTGGATCGTCCCGCCACCGCCCGTCGCTGTCCCGCCGGTTGTGGACGGCGCCGTCCACCGCCTGCGCGGCCAGCACGAAGGCGAGGTAGCGCTCCAACAGCCGCACCAGGTCCACCCCGGGCGATGGCTCGCGGGTGAGGACGACCAGCCCGCGCGCGACGTCGTCCACGCAGTAGCCGTGCTCCCGGCGTGGCACCGAACCGAGGGCGTGCTCGAACAGTCCGATGCCGTCGGTGAGCCGGAACAGGTGATCGAACGAGATCGCGGAGCTCACCGGGCCACCGGCACGGGCGCGGTCGACGGCCGGCTCCCGGTGCGGGCGACCAGTCCGGCGGCCAGCCGCCGGTAGCGGTCGGCGACCGCCGGCCACAGCAGGTCGGGGGCCTGCGCGGCCGCGGCGCTGGCCAGGCCGGCGCTCACCGTCTCGTCTGTCGTTATGCGGCGCACCGCGGCGGCGATGGCCGCCGGGTCCCGGTGCGGCACGAGCAGTCCGCTGCCGTCGCCGAGGAGCTCGACCGCGTGCGGGAACCGGGTGGCGACGATCGGCCGCAGCGCGGCGACCGCCTCGATGAGGACACCGGAGGTCACCTGGTCGACCGAGTCGTACGGCAACAGGACGACGTCGGCCTGGCGCACGAGCCCCGCGAGGGACACCGGATCCAGGTAGCGATCATCGAAGCTGACCGAGCCGGTCAGGCCGAGGTCGCGGATCCGGGCGGCCAGCCCCTCCCGGTACGCCTCGCCCTCCCTGGCGAGGACCTTCGGATGGGTCTGGCCCGCGATGACGTAGTGCGGGGCGGGATCGAGGTCGGCGAGGTCCGCCATCGCGGCGATGCCCCACTCGATGCCCTTCCCGGGCCCGATCAGGCCCCAGGTGAGGATGATCGGCCCGCCGCTGTGCTCCGTGGGCGCCCGGCGGTTGTCCGCCGCGCCGTGCGGGATGACCACCACCCGTCGTGGATGGACCTGGAAACCCTCGACGAGCCGGACCCGCGCGGTCTCGGTCATCACGACCACCGCGTCCGCCGACGCGACCACGGACTCCAGGACGTGCCGCTGGTACGGCGTCGGTTTCACCAGCACGGTGTGCAGGACGACGATCACCGGAACGTCGAGGGCGCCGAGCACCGCGAGCACCTCGTCGCCGTCCGGACCTCCGTACACGCCGTACTCGTGCTGCACCACGGCGACGTCGAAGCCGTTCAACAGCCGCGCCGCCGCACGGGGACCGCCCGGTGTGTCGGCGACGAGATCTCCGACCAGGATCGACTGGTCGGGCCGCCCGGATCGACCGGGTGATCGGGTCAGCGGTGCGGCCGGCTCGGCCGTGGCACCGGCTCGGTCGGTGGCGTCCAGGAGGCGCACCACCCCACTGGACGCACCGGGCGCTGGACTGTTCAGCTCGTTGAACAGGGCGGCAGTGAAGGTCGCGAGACCGCACTGGGTGGGCGGATAGGTACTGAGGAAGCCATAACGCAGGGGCACGAACTGATTCCTCCCAGGCTTGAGCCGTGTGGAGGAGTGCCGGCCGCCAGCGGGGCCCAAAACGAACATGATGATCGGGTCATGACCCGGGCACCCGTCGCGCCGGAGGTTGACACTCAACCTTGTCGAGTGTTAACCCATTTATAGTCTTCGAAAATATCGAAAGCAACCGGGGGACCGGCCGGCACCACTCACTGTCGGGTCTGGACAGTTTCGGCGGCCCGTCGTCCGCCGCCCTGGCCGGGGCCTTTCACCCGGTCGGCGTGCCACGGCGCGTGAACGGCCGCCGTGGTCGCCGCCGGGCCCGCAGCCTCGAGCGGACCGTTTTCATCGCCACGGACGAGATATCCGGGAAGTGGATTGCGAGGATGGCAATATCGTCCTGGGGCGGTCCGTCGGCAAAATCAAGCACCGCCGCCTCGATCGTCGCGGTGAGGCGGCCGGCGGCCGGATCGGTGGCCGCGAGCAGCGCCCGCAGCCGATCATCGCCGTACTGGTCGTTCCCACGGCGGGCCTCGGTGACGCCGTCCGTGTAGAGCAGGATGGTGTCACCGGGACCGAATCTCGGCCGGCTGGTGGTGAGCTCCGGGTCCTCGAAGACGCCGAGCACCAGGCCGTGGGAGCCGATGGGGGTCACCGTGCCGTCGCGCCCGCGGAGCAGAACCGGAGTGTGCCCGGCTGAACAGAGGGCCAGGGTCCGATTTCGCCGGGACCGGTCCACGGCCATGTATGCGACGGTGAGGAACCGCTCACTGTCGGGATGTTGGGTGAGCAGCGCCCGGTTGAGCTGGTTCAGAATGGCGGCCGGATCACGGGTGCGACTCGCCGCCGCCCGGATGGTGTAGTGCGCCAGCGCGGTCACCTTGGCCGCCTCGACGCCCTTGCCGGCGACATCGCCCAGAACCACGCCGAAACTGGTACGGCCGGTCTGGAAAACGTCGAAGAAATCGCCCAGGACCTCCGCGCCTTCGCCCGCCGGGCGGTAGCGGGCCGAGACCTCCAGGCCGGGGATCTCCGGAACCTCCGGGGGGAGGAGACTCTGCTGGAGAGTCCGGGCCAGCGCGGTCGCTGCCGCCGCCACGTGACGCAGCGCGATCTCGCTCGAAACGGCCTGGGCGAGGGTCTCCAGCAGTTCGAGGTCGCGGGCCGTCCAGAGCCGGGGGCGGACATCTGCCGCCCCGAAGGCACCGAGCGTGCGGCCGCTCGGATCGCTGAGAGGGAAGCTGGCCCATGCCCTGATACCGGCCGACCGGACGAACGAATCACCCCGGACGCGATCGTCGCGGCCGGCGTCGGGCACGACCAGCGGCCGACCCGTGCCGATCGCCAGGCGGCAGAGGCTGTCTGCCGCTGTGATCTGCCAACCGGTGAGGTCGCCCGCTGCCGTGCCCGCACGGGACTTCCAGTAGGAACGCCCGTCGTCCATCGCCATGACGAAGGCGAACGGGGCGCCGAGCATGACTGCCGCCAGGCGGGTCAGCCGGTCGAAGGGCTCCTCCGGCTCGGCGTGGAGCAACACCGAAGCGGCGTGATCGGGGTCCGCGTCACGTGCCGGCCCGGTTCTCTCCGGTGCCGGTGAGTTGTCCACCCCGCAAGCCTAACCGCGTGATTCTGCTCCACGGCAAAAAGTCGGTGGCTTCGTGGCCTACGCCAGCTGCCGTAAACCGTCCGTCGGCCGCATCAGGCACCGCACCGTGCCGCCTCCGTGCGGTCGCCGACGACCGTCGGCCGGGAGGACTGGGCGGACCGGCGCCGCCGGGTGATCTCCTCGACGTTGCGGTGTGGACGTCCTTGCCGCGCGGCTGCCTGGCCATCGTCGAAACTCTGCCGGATCACGTCGAGGGTCAGGTTCCGATCAGTGTCGTTCAGGCCCGTGGTCAGAGCCTCGAAAATCGTCACATCGTTGCTTCCAGCTCATGGCGCGCTATCCAGTCGCATGGGGCCTGCCCGATTTTCCGGACGGCAACCCATTTCCGCGGCTCACGGCTGGTGGCGAAGTGTGCTCACGGGGCTGGCGAACCGGGCCCGGAGCCGGTGCCAGGGTGCGAGCCGATCCCGGAGCCGTGGGAGGCGAGGAGAGCACGGTGGTCACTCCGGGGCGCGCGGTGATCTCGCCGGGAAATCTTCGAGGTAGTTAAGATGCCAGTTGTTTTGATGCTCTTTGTTTCGATCTCCTGGCGCGAGGTTTCAGGGTTGAGATCTGGTCGGCGCGGGCCTTCGATCGGGTGGGCCCATGAGGTGGTCCTCTCGGAGGGGAAGGAAAGTAGCCGGCCCCGGGGTCGGGCGGATTCCTTGCTAGAGTCGGTTCATGGTGCTGGCTGGGCTCTTTCCTGAGGCCGCTGCGGGCTGTTCCTGCAGTCCTGTCGTGGCCAGTGCCGGCGGGCGCCGCAGAAGGGAGTTCCAGTGAGCGGAAAGGTCAACTGGCTCGTCTGCAAGGTGGGCTGCATCGAATGCGGCATGATTGAGGACCCTGCGCTGATGATTATCGGAGTGTATGTTGACGAACAGCAGGCCGTTTCCGTCGCGCGCGACGCCGCCCACACGATCGCGCAACGCTGGGGAATGACCAACCCCGAGGAGCCGTACCGGGTGAACGCGGCTCACATGCTGGGCTCGGGCATGGGCGCCGGCTGGATGTGGACGCCCGCGGACCACGAGCAGGTCTACGCGGTGCGGGTCCCGTCCTGACCGGCCGGCGGCTCCTCAGCCGGTCTGCGGGCTGAGCCCGACCGCCTCGATGCCGGCGACGGCGGCCAGCTCGTCGTTGTCCGACGTGTCGCCGGAGACACCGACGGCGCCCACCAGCTCGCCGTCGGCGGAACGCACGAGCACGCCGCCCGGCACCGGCACCAGGGCGCCGCCGATGGCGGACGTCGCGGCCGCGATGAAGTACGGCTGCTGCTCGGCGCGTGCCATGAGCGCCCGGCTGCCGAGGCCGAAGGCCACCGCACCGTGCGCCTTGCCGAAGGCGATCTCGAACCGCTTCGTCGACGCGCCATCCTCCCGCTCGACGGCGACGACATGGCCGCCGGCGTCCAGCACGACCACCGTGAGCGGCTTGAGACCGTGCTCGCGCCCCGCGGCCCGGGCCGCGGTGACGATCTGTCGGGCCACATCCAGCGGCAGCGCCGTCATGAGCGGACCATCTCCTTGTTCTTCTGGGCGCGCCGGTGCTCGTGCAACAGCGGTTCGGTGTAGCCGTTCGGCTGGTCGGCGCCCTCGAGCAGCAGCGCCCGCGCGGCGGCGAAGGCCAGCTCCTCGAAGGCCGGGGCCATCGGCCGGTACCCCGGCTCGCCGGCGTTCTGCGCGTCGACGAGCGCGGCCATCCGGCGCAGCGACTCCTCGACCTGCTCGCGGGAGACGATGCCGTGCCGCAGCCAGTTGGCCACGTGCTGGGAGGAGATGCGGCAGGTGGCGCGGTCCTCCATCAGGGGTGTGCCGGTCAGGTCGGGCACCTTGGAGCAGCCGATGCCGAGCTCGACCCAGCGCACCACGTAGCCGAGCACGCCCTGGACGTTGTTGTCGACCTCGGCGGCGACCTCCTCCGGCGACCAGGCGGCCGCCGGTTCCGCGAGCGGGACGGTGAGCAGCTCCAGCCGGTCGGCCGGGCGGCGGCCGGCCAGCTCGCGCTGCCGGTCCGCCACGGAGACCTCGTGGTAGTGCAGTGCGTGCAGCGCCGCGGCGGTGGGCGAGGGCACCCAGGCGCAGGACGCGCCGGCCAGCGGGTGCCCGATCTTCTGCGTCATCATGTCGGCCAGATTGTCCGGCGCGGCCCACATGCCCTTGCCGATCTGCGCCCGCCCGGGGAAACCGAGGGCGAGGCCGGCGTCGACGTTGTTGTCCTCGTAGACGCGGATCCACGTCGCCTCGCGCATGGCGGCCTTGCGGACCATCGGCCCGGCGAGCATCGAGGTGTGGATCTCGTCGCCGGTCCGGTCCAGGAACCCGGTGTTGATGAAGACGACGCGGTCCCGGGCCTCGTACACGCAGCGCCTGAGGTTGACCGAGGTGCGGCGTTCCTCGTCCATGATGCCGAGCTTGATCGTCGCCGGCGGGAGCTGGAGGAGGCGCTCGACGCGGGACATCAGCTCGACGGTGAAGGCGACCTCGTCCGGGCCGTGCAGCTTGGGCTTGACCACGTACGCCGAGCCGGTGCGGGAGTTGCCGCCGGCGGTGTCGCCACGCAGGTCGTGCACGCTGCCCAGGCCGGTGACCAGCGCGTCGAGGATGCCCTCGGGCACCGGCCGGCCGTCGCGGTCGAGTACCGCGTCGGTGGTCATCAGCAGCCCGACCTGGCGGATGAGCAGCATCGACCGGCCGGGCAGGGTGACGGTGCCGCCGTCGGCGGTCGTGTACTCGCGGTCGGCGGCGAGGACCCGGGTGAAGGTGCGGCCGCCCTTGTCCACCTCGGCGGTGAGCCGGCGCTGCATGAGCTGCAGCCAGTTGCGGTAGCCGAGCACCTTGTCCGCGGCGTCGACGGCCGCGACCGAGTCCTCCAGGTCCATGATCGTGGTGACGGCGGCCTCGACGACGACGTCGCTGACGCCCGCGCGGTCGCCCGCCCCGACCGGGTGGTTCCGGTCGACCTGGATCTCGACGTGCAGCCCGTGATGGGTCAGCAGGACGGCCGTCGGCTCGTCGCCCTCGCCGCGGAAGCCGACGAACAGCGCGGGGTCGGCCAGTCGGACGGCGGCCCCGTCGACGGTGACGACGAGCCCGTCGGTGTCGACCGCGTACCGGGTCGCGTCCGCGTGCGAGCCGCTGGCCAGCGGGAAGCTCCGGTCGAGGATCTCCCGGACCCGGGCGATGACCGCGGCGCCGCGGGCCGGGTTGTAGCCGCCGGCGCGCTCCTTGCCGTCCGTCGCGTCGATGACGTCGCTGCCGTACAGGGCGTCGTAGAGCGAGCCCCACCGGGCGTTGGCGGCGTTGACCGCGTACCGCGCGTTGAGCAGCGGCACCACCAGCTGTGGGCCGGCCTGGGTCGCGATCTCGTCGTCCACGCCGTCGGTGGTGATGGTGAACGGCGCGGGCTCGTCGAGCAGATAGCCGATGGAGGTCAGGAACTCGGCGTAGTCGCTCTGCGCCGGCCGGCCCGGGGTGTGCCGGTGGTAGTCGTCCACAGCCTGCTGGAGCTCGTCGCGCCGCGCGAGCAGCTCCCGGTTGCGCGGGGTCAGCTCGTTGATGATCTCCGCGGCGCCGGCCCAGAACGTGGCCTGGTCGACACCCGACCCGGGCAGCGCCTCCTCGGCGACGAACTGGTGCAGCTCGCTGGCGACGCGCAGTCCGACGACGTCGATGTAGTCAGGCACTAGCCCATCCCGAATTTCGTATGGTGAAATAGCCTTTTCGCTTATCGGACGCTACCGAGGGATGTTGGACGGTGTCAACACAGGCCGCGTCACCGCAGGGTGCGGCAACACAGGCCGCGGCAACACAGGCCGGCCCGCCGGAGGCCGCCTCGTCACAGGGGCCGGCCGTGCCCGGGGTGCAGTCGGTGCACCGCGCGCTGGACCTGCTCGAGATCCTCGCGGCGGCCGGCGGCCGGCTTCCCATGGCCGAGGTCGCGGCGCGCGCGCAGCTGCCGACGCCGACCGTGCACCGGCTGCTGCGCACCATGGTCGAGCGCGGGTACCTGCGGCAGCTGCCCGACCGCAGCTACGCGCTCGGCTTCCGGCTCGTTCCGCTGGGCGCCCGCGCGAACGCGATGGTCGGCGCCAACGCGTCCGGCGTGCTGCACGACCTCGTCGCCGAGCTGGGCGAGACGGCCAACCTGGCCGTGCTCTCCGGCGACCAGGCCGAGTACGTCGCCCAGGCGCCGTCGCGGTACGCGATGCGCATGTTCACCGAGGTCGGGCGGCGGGTCGACCTGCACTCGACCGGCGTGGGCAAGGTACTGCTCGCACAGCTGGACGACGACGAGGCACTCGGGATCATCCGCAGCCGCGGGCTGCCGCGGTACACGGCGCACACGGTGGGCACCGAGACGGCGCTGCGCGCGGAGCTGCGCCGCATCCGCGAGCGGGGTTACGCGCTCGACGAGCAGGAGCAGGAGATCGGCGTGCGCTGCGTGGCCATCGCCCTCGACCCGGCGAGCGCGCCGGGTGTCGCGGTCTCGGTGTCCGGGCCGACGGCGCGGATGACCGACGAGCTGGTCGAGCGCGCGGTCGGGCTGCTGCGGGCGGCGGCGTCCCGGCTGGCCGGAGACCTGCGGGACTGACCCCGGACCGTTGACGGCAGGGCTACGGCACTGTTCATATCGCGGAACAATTTTTCCATAAACTGGAAGATGCTGTGGTATCCACCGGACCCGTCCTCGTTCGAGATCTGCTCGATCGGCGGCCCGCGGCTCAAGGACGTCGCCGGCCTCTCGCTGACCAAGCTGTTCGTCTCAAGGACGCCCTCGACCCGCTCGGCATCCTCACCCCGGGTGCGATGCTCTGAGCTCCGCACCGTCGGGTTGCCTCTACTGGCAGTCCGTGATGCCCAGCGCGGCCACGAGGGCCGCGGTCAGGGGGGCGCGCAGCTCGTCGACCGACACCGCGGACAGCCGGGTCAGCGTCCCGGCGTCCCGGGCGACGCCGACCCCGAACAGCACGGCGACAGCCAGCTCGGCGGCCAGCTGCGGGTCGGGGCTGTCGGCCGCGCCGCGCAGCGGCTCGAGCACGGTGTCGAGCCGCTCGCGGGTCGCCTGGCGCGCGGCGTCGTCGACCTCCCGGCGGAAGACGTTCTGGGCGGCGGCGCTCACGCCGGTCGACGTCCACTTGTCGAACGCCCGGTCCACCAACCCGTGCACTGTCGCCAGCGGGCTCGCCGCCGACTCGTCCGGAGGACCGGCGACCGCCCCGGCCGCCCCGTCGGCCCCGGCCCCGTCGTCCCCGGATGTGGCCGGCACCGGTGCGTGCGGGGCGGCCGGTGGGCCGCCCACACTCGGAGCGGACTGTTCGATGAGCGGGTCGGCGGCGAGAACGGCCTGGTAGAGGCCCTCCTTGCCGCCGAAGTAGCGAGCGATGAGCGCCGGGTCGACGCCGGCGCGGTCGCCGACCGACCGGATCGCCGTCCCCGCGTAGCCGCGCTCGGCGAACAGGTCGGCCGCCGCGGCCAGCAGCGCCTGGCGGCTGCGCGCGGCGTCGCGCCGCCGAGTTGTGTTCATGACCGGACATCCTCCGCCATGACGAGTCCCGCGGCGGTGGAGCCCGCCGATTCCTCCTCCATCGTCTCCAGTTCCGTCCGGCGCGCCGCCCCCATCGGGCGGGTCGCCGCGGACGGGGTGCCGGGCAGGGCCAGTGCCGCGAGCGCGGCCAGCGCGCAGACCCCGCCGGCCACGACGAACGCCGTCGTGTACCCGCTGTTGGTCGGCTCGACCGAACCGGCCGGTGTGTGGGCGGCGAGCAGCGCCGCGCCGAGCGCGCTTCCCACCGAGCCGCCAGCCGTGCGCAGCACCTGGTTGAAGCTGGTCGCGCTGCCCGTCTCGTGCGGCGGGACGGCTTCCATGATCAGGGCGGGCATCGCGGCGAAGGCCAGTCCGATGCCGACCCCGAACAGGAACGTGGCCGCGCCCAGCTCGACGAGGTGGTCGTGGCTGACGGCCAGGCCGAACAGGGCGAGGGCGACCGCCATCAGGCCGCACAACAGCAGGCCCCGCCCACCGCCGGTGCGCGGGCCCAGCCAGCGCGACCACCGGCTGGCCAGCACCGTCCCGGCCGACAGGGGCAGGATCACCAGGCCGAGCACGGCCGGTGACGCGCCGAAGCCGTAGCCGGTCGAGGTCGGGGCCTGCGCCAGCCGGTTGATCAACGTCATCGCGTTGAACATGCCGAAGCCGGCCAGCGCCGCGCACACGTCGGCGATGAGCACCGGCCGCGCCGCCAGGTACTTCAGCTCTATCAGCGGGTTGTCCGTCCGCAGCTCGACCAGGGCCCAGGCCACCCCGCAGCCGATGCCACCCACGAGCAGCGCGATGACCGCCGGTGACAGCCAGCCCCACGACTCGCCCTCGCTCAGCGCGAGCAGCACCGGGCTCAGCGCCGCGGCGAACAGCACCGCGCCCCGCAGGTCGACCCGCCCACGGGCGGTCCGCGCGCTCACCCGGCCCGGGACGACCACGAGCACGGCCGCCATCGCGGCAGCCGCCAGCGCGGCGGCGACCCAGAACCCGGCGTGGTAGTCGAACGTGTCCGCGAGCAGCCCGCTCAGCGGGTAGCCGAGGCCGGCGCCGGTCGCGACCGTGATGGACAGGGCGGCGACCCCCGGAGCCAGTTTGTGCGGGGGCAGCAGGTCACGCGCCACCGCCAGCGCCAGCGGCATCAGGCCCATCCCGACGCCCATCAGGCCCCGCCCGACCAGCAGCTGCGCGAAGCCGTTCGCGGTGGCGGAGAGAACGGAGCCGACCGCGACGGCGCCCAGGCCGGCGAGCAGCACGGTCCGCCGGTGCGGCCCGTCGCCGAGACGCCCGATCAGCGGAGTGGACGCGGCGCCGGTCAGCAGTGTGAGGGTGAGCAGCCACTGGGCGCTGTCCAGCGAGACGTGTTGGGCGGCCGCGATCGTCGGGATCAGCGGTGTGCCCAGCGTCCCGATGACGGCGATCACGAGCCCGCAGTAGACGAGCACGCCCAGCAACATGCCCGGGCGGGGGTGCGGCCCCCCTCCGCCGGACGGCCGAGCCACCGCGGTGGGGCCCGGCGGCTTCGGCTCCGCGACTTCGTCCGCCGCCTCGCCCGTGGCCTCGTCAGCGGACGTCCTCGGCTGGATGATGTCTCGCTCCGCGCGCACGTCGTGCCCCCAGTCTGGTCATCGCTTGATGTCATCATAGGAAGACATCGAACGAAGACAAGGCCTGACGCAACCTGTACCCGCAGCTCACGCTCGGTGTGAACATTGTTGGGGACGTGGGTGGCACTGGGCGCGATGTTGTGGATCCCGCTCAACGACGGAAGCGGACGAGATCGCCGCCTGCCGCCTGCCGGCGGCGTGGCCGGCAGGCGGCGTCCTGTGCGTGGGTGTGGGTGTGGGTGTGGCGATCGTTTTCGCTTACCCGCAGACCCTGACGGACCGCGGGGGAACCCAGTGCCGCTGTCCGTTCTCCCAGACCCAGTGACCATCCACATGACGCCAGTAACACCCGTACGCGGCGCCGGTGACATGGGCAGGCGGAGCGGCCTGTGCGGGAACCGCGAACAGAACCGAGCCCACCGCGGCGGCGGCGATCAGCAGCGGGCATTTCGAAATCTTCCGGTGCGCCATGTCTGCTCCCCCCGGTGCATTGCATACGAGCCGTCGAGGAAGTTCCGGCCTGACTGCACGCGAGGCATACCCGTCGCCTCCGCGAGACAACCGCGTTTCGTGCGGACCCACCAGATGATCGGGAATCATTCGTGTACGCATGGATCGATCAATGGAAATCCATGCAGTAGACAATTGGCCTGGTTATTCATAGCCTGCGCATAGATTCCGCACGGGTTGCGCACAGGTACCCCCGAAATGCTCGCGGGCGTGCAGAATCAGACACCGGCCGAAGGTGCCCGGCGATGACATCCGTGGGCCGGCTGGCTGTGCGTCGTCGGCCACTGTTCGCGCTGGCCGTCGTGATCGTGGTGGTGGCCGTCGCCGCGGGGATCACCATCCATGTGGTCGGCCGCGGTGGATCCTCGGACGCGGCGGCGACTGTCACCTCCCGGACCGTGACCGCGGAGACCGGGACGATCAAGCAGTCCATCTCCACCACCGGCACGATCGCACCGGCCACTCAGGCTGACCTGACCTTCCCGGCTTCGGGCAAGGTCACCGGCGTCCTGGTGAGCGAGGGCGACACGGTGACCACCGGGCAGCAACTCGCGACCATCGACTCGGCGTCGCTGGCGGCGAGTCTCGCCCAGGCCAGGCTGACGTTGGCCAACGGTCAGGAGAAGCTGGCCTCCGACCAGACGGCGGGGGCGTCCAGCGAGCAGCTCGCCGCCGATCGGGCGTCAGTCACGACCGCCACCGACGGGGTCACCGCGGCGCAGACGGCGCTGGCCGGGGCGACCATGACGTCACCGGTCAACGGAGTCGTGGTGAGCGTCTCGCTCGTGGTGGGTCAGCAGGTGTCGGGATCGTCCAGCGGGAGCGGCTCCGGATCCTCCGGCGGCGGGTCCGACACCTCGGCCGGTGGGATGAGTTCCTCCGGCGGGACGTCCGCCGGCTCGGGAGCGACGTCCACCGCGTCCACCTCGTCGTCGAGTGGGCAGATCACGGTTATCAGCACCGATTCGTGGATCGTCAACGCCAGCGTCGACTCCAACAGCGTCGGCCTGATCGTGAAGGGCAACCAGGCGACGATCGTGCCGGGCTCGGGCACCGGCGGTTCTGGCGGCACGATCTACGGGACGGTGTCCTCGGTCGGCCTGATCGCATCCAGTTCCGGGCAGACGGCGAGTTTCCCGGTAATGATCAAGGTGACCGGCAGTCCCGGCGGGCTGCACGCCGGCGACACCGCGACCGTGACACTGATCTACAAGCAGCTGAGCGACGTCCTGGTCCTCCCGACGGCGGCCATCAGCCAGGAGAACGGGAAGTCCGTCGTCCGTGTCGTGTCGGGCACGACGACGACCCGGGAGGTGACGACCGGAGTCTCCGGCGGCGGTTCCACCCAGATCGTCTCCGGCCTGTCGGAAGGCGACCAGGTGCTCGTCGAGGTACCGGGCGCGGCGGCCGGTCCGGGTGGATCGGGCGGGGGCACGGGCACCAGAACCGGCGGCCAGGGTTACGGTGGCGCCGGTCCCGGTGGGGGCGGGTTCCAGGGCGGCGGCCCGTTCTCCGGCGTCGGTGGTAACTGACATGGCCAGGAGACCGCCGGAGCGGGAACCCGCCGGCACACCAGCCCAGCCACCCGCGACAGCGCAGCCCCCGGAACCCCCGACCACTCCGGTCACGCGGCCCCGACCGAACGCCGGTGCCGGTTCGGGTTCGGGTGCTCCGGTCATCGAGCTGGACCAGGTGGCCAAGTCCTACCGTGCCGGAACGCTGGACGTCGCCGCGCTGCGCGGCGTCTCGGCCCGCATCGCCGAGGGCGAGTACGTCGCCATCGTCGGGCCGTCCGGCTCGGGGAAGTCGACGTTGATGCACATCATCGGCTGCCTCGACGTGCTCACCGCGGGGACCTACCGGCTCTCCGGCGAGGACGTGGGCGCGATGACCGAGGTCGAGCTGGCCGAGATCCGCAACCGTCGGATCGGGTTCGTGTTCCAGCAGTTCAACCTGCTGCCGTCGCTGTCCGCGTGGCGCAATGTCGAACTGCCGCTCGTCTACCGCGGCCAGCGGCGGGAGCTCCGCAGGCACCGGGCCGTCGCCGCGCTCGACCGGGTCGGTCTCGCGGACCGGATCGAGCACCGCCCGGGTGAGCTCTCCGGCGGACAGCAGCAGCGGGTCGCGGTCGCCCGCGCGCTGGTCGGCGACCCGTCCCTCATCCTCGCCGACGAGCCCACCGGAAACCTGGACTCGACGGCGACCAGGGATGTGCTCAACCTCTTCGACGAGCTGCACGAGCAGGGCCGGACGATCGTCCTGATCACTCACGAGCAGGAGGTGGCCGACCGGGCCCGCCGGGTCGTGCGGATCCGGGACGGGCTGATCGAGTCCGACACCGCGGCCGGCTCACCGGCTCTCCCGGCCCCCTCGGCGGCCGAGGCGGCGACCCGCTGATGGGGTGGCTCGAGACATTCCGTACCGGAGTGGACGCGATCCGTACCCACCGGCTGCGTTCCGGCCTGACGGTGCTCGGCATCCTGATCGGGATCGCCGCCGTGGTACTCACGGTGGGCCTCGGCGTGGGCGCCCAGGACAAGGTCGGATCGCAGATCAGCTCGCTGGGAAGCAACCTGCTTATCGTCTCGCCGGGCAGTTCGACCAGCTCCACCGGTGTGCGCGGTGGGTTCGGCTCCGCGTCGACGCTCACGGTCGCCGATGCGGCCGCGTTGGCCTCGAAGACCTCCGCGCCCGACATCGAGGGGGTCGCCCCGGTCAAACAGAGCTCGATGTCGGTGCTGAACGGTTCGGTGAACTGGACGACGACCGTGGTCGGCACGACCCCGTCCTGGCTGTCCGTCCGTAACCGCTCCATCAGCGCGGGCCGCTTCATCACCACGACGGACGACGCACAGTCCGCGGCGGTCACCGTCCTCGCCGCGGATACGGCCACCGAGCTGTTCGGCCGGCGCAGCCCGGTAGGTCAGAGCGTGACGATCAACAACATCCCGTTCACGGTCGTCGGAGTGCTCGTCTCGGCCGGCTCGGACAGTTCGAACAACCTCGACGACCAGGCGATCGTGCCGATGTCCACCGGGGCGAGCCGCCTGTTCGGCGGGACGACGCGCACCTCGGTCTCCTCGATCTACATCAGGGGGCATTCGGAGTCCACCCTGTCCGCGGCCTACCAGGAGGCGACGAGTCTGCTCCTGAACCAGCACGGCATCACGGACTCGTCCAGCGCGGACTTCACGATCACCACCCAGGAGTCCCTGCTGAGCACGGCGACGTCCGTGAGCCGGACGCTCACCGCCCTGCTGGCCGGGATCGCGGCGCTGTCCCTGCTGGTGGGTGGGATCGGCGTCATGAACATCATGCTTGTCTCGGTGACCGAGCGCACCCGCGAGATCGGGCTGCGCAAGGCGCTGGGCGCGCCGCCCGCGGCGATCCGGCGGCAGTTCCTCATCGAGGCGTCGCTGCTCAGCCTCGCCGGAGGAGCGATCGGCGCGCTGCTGGGCATCAGCGGCGCACTGGTGCTGCCCCAGTTCATCGACAACCCGGTGGCGATCGTCTGGTGGGCTGTGCTCGGCTCGTTGGCCGTCGCGGTCGCGATCGGCGTCGCCTTCGGCGTGTACCCCGCCAGCCGGGCCGCCCGGCTGGCTCCCATCGACGCGCTCCGCAGCGACTAGCCCCCCATGACGAGGACGAACATCATGACTGGCCAGGTTCCGCTTTCCATGTCACCGATCGGCGTCCACCCGGCGCGACGCTCCGTGGCCGTGGCTGTCGCTTCCGCTGCCGTGCTGGTCACCGTGCTGGCCGGCTGCGGCGGTTCCTCCGGGACGTCCACGGCGGACGCCACCCAGGCCGGCGCCACACCCGGGCAGGGCGGCGGCCAGCCAGGAGCGGAGGCTCCCGCGTCCGGGCTCATCGCGGAGGTCGACTCCGGCACCATTCAGGTGCAGAGCCAGCAGCCCGGGCAGATCGCGGTGAAGTACGGCGAGAGCACCACCTTCACCGAGACAACGTCCGCGGCGCTCAGCGACGTGAAGGAAGGCGTGTGCGTCACCGCGGCGAACATGCCGGCGGGCGGCGCCCGGCCGTCGGGCGCGCCGGCGGGCGGGCAGGCGTCGGGTGCGCCGGCCGGCGGGTCCGGCGCGCAGCCCTCGGCGCGGCCCACCGCCATGCCCACGTCCTTCACCGCGACGACGGTGATGATCATCCAGCCGACCGACGGTTCCTGCGCCGGGCCGAACGCCGCGGCGCGGCCCACCGGTCAGCCCCAGCCGAGTGGCCAGCCGCAGACCCGCCCCAGCGGCGGTCCGGACGGGCAGGGCGGCCAGAACGGGCAGGGTGCACCTGGCGGGCAGGGCGGCTTCGGCGGCGGCGGGTTCGGCGGTCGGGTAACCGGCAAGGTGACCTCGGTGTCCGGCTCCACGATCACCATCTCGGGCACCGATTTCGGCACCGACAAGGCCGTCACCTACACGGTGCTGGTCGACGGCGACACCAAGTACACGCGGTCGGTCGCGGCGACGTCGACCGAGCTGGCTGTCGGGAAGTGCGCGGTCGCGAACGGCGACACCGACGACACCGGCACCGTCACGGCCACCCGGATCGCGCTGAGCGAAGCCACGAACGGTGCCTGCGCCACCGGCTTCGGTGGGGGCTTCGGCGGTCGGGGCTCTGACGCGGGCGGCAGTGGGTCCGGCGGAACGGGCACCACGAATGGCTGACAAGGTGTTGCGCCGGCCCCGTAAGGCTGCCGTCGGCGGGGTCGCGGCGCTGGTGCTCGTCGGGGCGGGCGTCGGCACGGGTCTCGCGGTCACCGCTGACGACGGGCCGTCCTACCGGCTCGCCGCCGCGACCACCTCGTCGGTCACCCAGACGCTGACCTCGGTCGGGACGCTGAGCACGGTCAACACGGCGACGCTCTCCTTCCCGGTCGGCGGAACGGTGACCGGGGTGCCGGTGCAGATCGGTGATCAGGTCAGCGCCGGGCAGGTCCTGGCGAACCTGGACCCGACCGCGCTACAGAGCGCGCTCAACACCGCGAACCAGAACCTGGCGAACGCGCGGCTCACACTGACCGACGACGCGTCCGGCCAGACGTCCACGGGAGGCGGGCAGGGCGCCACCGCGGCTGTGACGTCCGCATCGTCGAGCGCGGCGGGGCCATCGGGCTCCACGATCAGCCTGCTCGCGAACGCCTCGTCAGGGTCCTCGGGCACGGGCGCCGGGACCTTCGGCGTCCAACTGGCCAGCGCCTCCGCCGACGGATCCACGAAGCCGAGCGCGCTCGGCACCGCTGTCACCACGGCCCAGCAGGACGTCGTCGCCGCCCAGTCGGCGCTCGACGGCGTCCTGACCGACCTCGGCGCCGATCTCGGCTCGCTGACCGCCCGGGGCGGTGGCTGCGCGGTGACCGGCGGCTCGCCGCCCGAACCGATCTCCTACACGGCCACGCCAACCCCCGCCGACTCCTCGGCCAGCGCCGGGACGATCGGCGGCACGGTCGGTGACAAGGACACGGTGACCCTGACCAGAAACGGCACGGTGATCGCGACCCGGACTGGTCCCTACACGTTCAGCGGTCTCGCCACCGGCGCCGTGTACACGGTCACGATCCAGCAGGCCGGCCTGGTCAGCACCATCGACGTCACGCGGTGCCAGAGCGCGATCAGCGGTCTCATCGCCCGGTTCGGCGACGCTTCCAGCGCGTCGGGGGAGTCGAACCTGGCGACCCTGGCGTCCCGGCTGACCTCGGCGAAGGTCAACCTCGACACGGCGGTCGCCGCCCTGCACAGCGCCGGCGGCGCACCGGCCGGGCCTGAGGTCACTCCGTCGACCGGCCCGCAGCCCGGTGGGACGACCAGCCCGGTCACCGGTGGGACGGTCGCGCCGAGCCAGGGCGGCTCAGGCCTGGGAAGCCACCCCTCGACCGCGCCGTCCCCGAAGCCGACCGTGACCGCCACTCCCCGGCCGAGTCCCAGTTCATCGGACGGCGGCTCGTCGCGCGGTGAGTCGTCAGGCGACGGCTCATCCGGCTCCGGCTCCGGCTCCGGCTCCGGCTCGTCGAGTGGATCCGATGCCCGGCCCACCCCGGCTCCGTCCGAGTCCGATCGTGCCGGCTCGGCGGGTTCCGGTTCCGGTTCCGGTTCCGGCGCGGGCGGCGGCGGCTTGGCCGGTTCCGGTTCCGGTTCCGGCGGCGGCTCGGGTGCCGGCACGGCGGGTGGTTCGGGCGGTGGGGCGATGACAACACGCGCGGCCCAGCCCGCCACCGCCGAACAGCTCGCCGCGGACCAGGCCGCCATCGACGCGGCCGTCGCGCAGGTCGCCGTGTCCCAGCAGAACCTGAACGGGGCCGCGCTCACCAGCCCCATCAGCGGGACGGTGGCCGCCATCTCGCTCGCCCCCGGTGCCACCGTGGGCGCGTTCTCGACCAGTGGCACCATCACGGTGCTCGGGGACGGCGACAAGCAGATCACCACCACGGTCCCCCTGTCCGCCGTGGACACCGTCAGGGTGTCGAACCCGGCGACCGTCACCGTGGACGGGGTCAAGGAGCCGCTGACCGGCACCGTCTCGTCGATCGGCGCTCTGAACAGCACCACCGGCTCGACCACGACCTATCCCGTCAGGATCGTTCTGAAGCCGACGAGCACCCGGCTCTTCGACGGCACCGGCGCCACCGTGTCGATCACGGTGAAGGAGGTCAAGGACGTCCTGACCGTGCCGACGTCCGCCGTGCACCGGGTCGGACAGCTGGCCACGGTCACC
Organism: Frankia sp. Mgl5; assembly: GCF_023242985.1. Lineage (NCBI taxonomy): Bacteria > Bacillati > Actinomycetota > Actinomycetes > Frankiales > Frankiaceae > Frankia > Frankia sp. Mgl5. Next base: position 143,182 of record NZ_JALKFY010000002.1, read on the forward strand.
GCGCTGAAGGACGGGAAGACGACGGCGGTCCGGGTGGAGACCGGCGCGGTGGGCCCCGAGCGCACCGAGGTGATCTCGGGACTCCAGCCCGGTGACCAGGTCGTCCTCGCGGACATCAACGCCGACCTGCCCTCAGGCGGCTCGGCCCGGTCCTCCACCAGCGGCGGGCTGTTCGGCAACGGCAACGGCGGCGGTGGGCTCCTCGGCGGCGGGGGCACGAGCGGTGGCCCCGGGGGCGGCTTCGTCGGCGGTTTCGCTGGTGGCGCTGGTGGCGGTGCCGGCGGGGGTGGCGGGGGGGGGGGGGGGGGGGGGGCCGCCGCCCCCACAAACACACACCGCACCCCCCCCCGGCGCGGAGCAGAGG
>NZ_JALKFY010000002.1:143555-228607 GCF_023242985.1 Frankia sp. Mgl5
CCGGGGGGGGGGGGGGGGGGGGGGGGGGGGGGGGGGGGGGGGGGGGGTTGGGGGGGGGGGGGGGGGGGGGGGGGGGGGGGGGGGGGGGGGGGGGGCGGTCAGCGCTGACCGCCACCCGTAAAACCTCCGTTGACACCCTCGGTCCCGTGTCACTACGTTTCCGCTCACAACAACCGTTCCATATACGGAACGGCACTGGAAGGAGCGGGCTGATGGCTGACGGCACCGACCGGCAGGGCAGGCAGGAGAAGCCCCGACAGTTCTTCTTCGACGTCAACGAGATGACCGGCCGCACGAACGTCGAGATCATGGGGGATTCCGAGGAGGCCGAGAGGTATTTCGACTTATTCGGGCGGGATCTCGTCACCAAGGCCATTCTCCAGTCGCCGGCACTGTCCGTCTTCCATGAGTCGGCCAAGCCGGGTGAGCGGGTCAAGCCCCATCGTCACGGCACTCACCAGATGAATTACGTCCTCAGTGGGGAGCTGATTTTCGGCCGGCGGCGGGTGGGGCCCGGAATGGGATTCTTCACGCCCGACATGCTCTACTCGTGGCGGGCCGGGGAGGAGGGCGCCGAATGGCTCGAGATCCACGCCGGCCAGCCCGGCATCTTCGTGGAGCAACGGGAGCTCTGACGGGCCTGCCCGCCACCGCGGAGGCGTTCGCGGTCCGCTGGGCGCCCGCGCCGCTCCGGAGCCACCGACCAAGCGAAGGACGTCGATTATGACCGGGTTATTCGAAGGCAAGGCCGCTCTCATCACCGGCGCCGGCTCCGGAATGGGCCGAGCCATCACCCTGCGACTCGTCGGGCAGGGCGCCTCGGTGCTCGCCCTGGACATCGACGCCGACCGGCTCGTCGAGACGAAAGCCCTCGCGGCAAAGGCCCTCGAGACGGCGGCCCTCGAGACGGCCCGAGTGGCGGGCACGGTGTCCGTCCGCCAGGCCGACGTCAGCGACCCCGGCGCATGCGCCGAGGCGGTGGCCGCCTGCGTGGCGGAGTTCGGGAAACTGGACGTGCTGGGCAACGTCGCCGGCATCTACCTCGCCGAGCACACCACCAAGGTCACCGTCGAGCAGTACCGCCGCGTGATGGGCGTCAACCTCGACGCCTATTTCTTCCTGGCCCAGGCCGCCATCCCGCACCTGCTGGAGACGGGTGGCAACATTGTCAACATCGCGTCCAACGCCGGGCTCCAGGGCGTGCCTTACTCCGCGGCCTATTCCATGAGCAAGGGCGGCGTGGTCGCGCTGACCCGGTCGCTGGCCGTCGAGTTCCTGAAGACGCCGCTGCGGGTCAACGCCATCGCCCCGGCTGGGACCAACACCAACATCGCGACCTCGGGATCGTTCCCGTCCGGCATGGACCCCGACCTCGCCCGGCGGATGGCGGGCCTGCGCGGCCTGGCCGAGCCGGAGGAGATCGCCGCCCTGTTCTCGTTCCTCGCCTCCGCCGACGCCCGCTCGGTGACCGGCGCCGTCTACACCGTCGACAACGGCCTCACCGCCAGCTGACCACCCACCCGCCACCGTCACCCTTCGCCGGCGGCCGGTTCGCTGCCGGCGAAGGATCGTCGAATCCCGGCCGGATACCGGATGGGGTCCGTCGGGCCCGTGCCCGGCGCGGGCTCGGCTCCCCAAGAAGCCTGTGCGGCCCAATCAGCCTGTTGGCCCGGGGATCGTGTCCGAACCACGAACCCGATGAAGAGGCTGGAGCGGTAAAACCCGCACCGGGCGTTAACGTGTGTGATACTTGTGCACCGGAGGCGATTCGATGCTTCCACCGCAAACGTCCCGCCAACATGTCAGGCCTGGTTCACAGCTCTGTGATCTGCTGGTAGACAAGGAAAGGGGCTCCCCTTGGCAGCGCACACGATCCAGTCCGAACTCGGTGATGTGGCATCGATGAGCCTCGCGACACTGCGGTCCTGCCCGGACGGCGTCGTGCAGCAAAGCCTGGACTGGCTCGTCGCCCGGATCGCTCTTCAGTACGAGCGAAACTCAGACGACCGAAACAAAAACAGAACTGACTGATGCGCCAGGAACGCGAACCGGAAAGTCCGGCGGAAGTTCATGATCCGATACGTCGTCATCGAATTTCGAGTAGGGATTTCGACGCGCTCGCGTCCGGAACCGATCAACACGCGCTGATCTGCCAGCTGCGGGTCGCCGAACGTAGTTACCGGTATCTCTCGCTCCGTAGTCTCCTTGATTTCGCCCGCGGGCATGAGCCGACAACCGGGCTGCTGTCGTCTCCTGACACGGCATGGGATCTTCTCGTAAAGGCCGAGCGCGTCGCTCCGGCCGAGGTCACGGCCATCCTGGACCTGCCGAGCGTCGGGGCCTGGGCGGCCCGGGCGCTGCGGCGGACCCGTGGGCTCCTGTACGACGAGATTCCGCTGTGGGTCGACCTCGGCTATCTTCACCTGCTCTCGGCAGCCGCCGGTATCCGATGTGACATCCCTTTTAGGCTTGATGTCCCGTTGCGCCACGGTCAGCTTCACCTCCCGACACTCGGCTCCATCGCGTTGCCGGGCAAGAGGATCTGGGATTCGACGACCGTCATCTCCGACGGGCGATCGGCGCATGCCCTCCTGCCTGTGGGCAAGATCCGTCTCGCGGGGCGCGACCCGGCGGACGATCCACCCGGCTGGAGGAGAACGACGAGCCTGGATGCGCGGCACCGCGGGACGGCGGCCACCGTCTACCTGGACAGTAGCGACCCTTATCGCATGGTCGACACGCCCGCGCTGCCCGAGAACATCGGCATACCCGCCCAGCGGCACTGGGAGTCCCTGTTCCAGGAAGCCTGGGCGGAACTGGTGGAACAGGACAGCGAGGTTGCCCGAAGCGTGGCCGAGTGCACCCTAACGCTGGTTCCGCTGCCCCGGGCAGAGCGGTTCAGGGAAAGAAGCACATCGTTCGGCGAATCGTTCGGTGGGGTTGTTCTATCGCTGCCGGATAGCCCGGAACGGTTCGCCGTGACCCTGGTACACGAAATGCAGCACGCGAAACTCGGCATCCTTCTCCATCTGTTCTCGCTCCTGAACGAGGAAGAAGGCGTGCTTGCCTATGCGCCGTGGCGTGACGACCCCCGCCCTGTGCGGGGCCTGCTGCAGGGGATCTATGCATTTTTCGGTGTTGCCGGATTCTGGCGTCGTCGCTTCGCCGTGGCGAAGGGAGAGGAAGCGGCTCTCGCCGGCTTCGAGTTCGCCCTGTGGCGCGGCAAGGTGAGCGAGGCCGCCGCACACGCCAGGAGCCGTCAGGAGTTCACCGCCCTCGGTCATCGCTTTCTGACCGGGATAGACACCACGGTCACTGCGTGGCTGGCCGAACCGGTGTCGCCGTACTACGCAGGGCTGGCGGGTCTCGCCGCGGCGGACCATCATGCGGGCTGGCGCGTCCACCACCTCGTCCCCCCGGCCGCCGACGTCGCGAGCCTGTCCCGGGCCTGGATCGACGGGACGGATCCGCGTGAGCTTCGTGCTCCCGGCCGGTCCGCGCTCGTCCCGGACGGGAAGGTGCCCGACCTGGACACCCTGGTCGTCCTGGTCCGGTACTGGTTGGCCGACCGGGAGCTCTTCCGCCAGATCGAACGGAATGGCCAGGTCGGCAGCGTGGTCACCGGCGCTACGGCGGCGGATCTCCACCTGGTCGCCGGACGCCACGACGAGGCCGCCCGTGCCTATCTCGACGAACTCGGGGAGCCCTCGTCCAGGCTGACTGCCTGGACGAGGCTCGGATCGGCGCTCGCCACGAGCCCCGACCGCCAGAGGGCGGCGGCCGGCCGTGCCCTGCTCACCCGGCCCGAGCTCGTCCGGGCGGTGGCCCGTGCCGTCGAGGCGGACACCGGCCGCCGACCGGCGCCGGTCGACCTCGCCGGATGGCTGGGTGAGCTTCCCCCGAACGAGGACCCGGTCCGCGGCGCGGGGGCGGATACGTCGTCCGCCCCCGCGCCTAGGCCCGGCGACTCGCAGGAGGCAGTGCACTGATCGGCCCGCTACCGTGGGTGCAACGAGCCGCTCGCACGCGTCGGAGTCTTGGCCGACGCCCGCCTCACACGAACGGATCAATGTCGCAGTCGGCCCGGACGAAGCTGGCGGCGGCGCGGGTCGCCGGATGGCCCTTGCCCAGAACCCGGTCGAGCTGCACGACGGTGTCAGCGAGGAGGTTCTCCGCCGGGCCGTCCTCGCCAAGGGCTCGCAGGTCCAGTGCCAGGTTGCTGGCACAGGCGAGGGTGGACGGATGGTTCTCGCCGAGGATGCGGCGGCTGCGTTCCAGCGTCGCCACGTCCATGTCGTGCGCGATCTGGAACTCGCCGAGGGCGTAGCGGTCGCTGGCGAGATTCGTCGCCGCGATCATCGTGTGTGCGTGGTCCTCGCCGAGCCTGCCGCGAAGCCCATCCAGGCCGGTTCGGCTCAGCTCGGACGCGGTCTCCAGGTCGCCGGCGAGCCGTGAGATGACACCGAGGTCCACCGTTGCGGCAAGCGTGTGTGGATGGGCGGCACCGAACGCGCGGTCGAAGCGCCTTCTGGTGGCCTCACACAGCTCGTGTGCCTCGGCCAGCTCCCCGGCGTGCCGGAGATCGATGGACAGGGCCAGCGCGGCACCGATCGTGCGCGGATAGTCCTTGCTGTAGCGCCGCAGGGAGCGACGTTCCACGTCTCGGGAGAGCTCGAGGGCGCTGTCGTGGTCACCGGATTTCCGGCGCGCGATCGCGAGGAGTCCCGACACCCGGAGCAGCTCGGGATGGTCCTCGATGTTCTTCACCAGCCGGCGGACGCGTTCCACCACGTCTTCGAGCCGGATGCGTACCCCCTGGTAGTCGCCGAGTTCACGTTCGTCCACGAGAAGGTTGCTGTAGGTGCGGAGGCTTTCGATGTTGTCCTCGCCGACCAGCTGTACGCGGCGTTCCCAGGTCTCCTGGTCGAGTTCCCTGGCCTCCTGGAATCTGCCGAGGAGCCGCAGGCCGAGCCCCACATTGTGGGCCGCGTCGAGGGTGACCGTGTCACCCGGCCCGTAAGCGCGCACGGCGCGCCGGTGTCGCTCGCGCGCGAATCTCAGCGAGTCCTCGAAATCGCCGGCGACCACCCGGTCCGCGCCGACGTTTCCCAGCGCCTCGAGGGTCTCGGTGTGGTTGTCGCCGTGGACCTGCTCGCACAGTTCCAGCAGCCGCTTGTTGACCCGGGCGGCCTCCGCGAAGCGGCCGCTGATGTAGCTGACCCAGCCGACCCAGCCGGCCATGGTGATGCTGTGCGGATCCTCCTCGCCAAGATCCGGGTTGCCGGTCCAGGCGTCGTACGTCTGCTGTGCGAGCGTGAGGCTTCCCTCGTGGTCACCCCACCGGAACAGGTAGTCCACCTCGTGGACGAGCAGGTCGCGGACGAAGGGGTCACGGCTGCCGATGGCCTCGGACGCGATGACATGCGGATAGAGCTCGGAGTACTGCTCCCAGTTCTCCGGGTTGCTGGGCTCGTCCGGATCGTTGGCGGCGAGCAGCAGATGGGCGCCGTGCCGCATGGTCTCCCGCTCGTCGGGGGTCATCCGACCACGCAGCACGGTCTGCACGAGGCGGTGCATCTGGAGCGAGTTCGTCCGGTGGTCGACCCGGGCGAGAGCGTAACGCGTGATCTCCCGGATGGCCATGTTCAGCTTGAAGGGGTCACGCAGGGCCGCGTCCAGCTCCGGCATAATCATGATGTTGCGTCCGCGCCTGAAGACCTGGCGCGGAATCGGTTCCGGGGCGAAGAAGGAACACACCTGGAGGAGGCGCAGCGCCGCCGGATTGCGGTCCGCGAGACGGTCCAGGGACAGATTCCACGCGGCCTGGACGGGAACCTCGTAGTCCATCGGGGGCGAGGTACCGAGGAGCTCCTCTCTCTTCTCCTCGAAGAGGGTGAGGTACTCGTCGGCGCTCATTCCCGTCTCAGCGCGCCAGGTGGCCGCCTGTTCGACCGCAAGCGGAAGGTCTCCGAGTGCCCGGGCAAGCCGGCCGGCGTCGTTTTCGGTGAGGTCGATGTCGCGTTTCTGGAGGAGTTCAACACTCTCCTCCCGGCTGAAGACGTCAACCTCCAGCGGGCGAGCGATACTGGACCACTGCGCGTTTCGCGACGTCACCAGGATCTTTCCGTTTCCGCCCTGTGGGAAGTATTCTCGAACGACGCGGGGATCCTCCGCGTTGTCGAAAACGAGGAGCCAGTTGTCGTAGGGGACGCCGATCCGCAGGGCCTCCCGTACCGCCGGAACGGCCGTGTTGGCCTCCCCACCTACCGACAGGCCAAGGCGTTGGGCGAGTTCCGCCAACGCCTTGCCGATCTGTGTGGAATGTTCGGCCGGTATCCACCACACGATGTCGTAGTCGGCCTGGTGCCGGTATACGTACTCCACCGCGAGCTGGGATTTTCCCACCCCGCCCATTCCGTGTAGAGCTTCCGGCAGTACCGCGGTGGTGCCGTGGCCGAGCCTCGTGTGAAGCTCGCGGAGAAGTCCGTTGCGCCCGGTGAAATACGGGTTTCGCTGGGGGACGTTTCCGAACACCACCGGGTGCTGGCGCGCCTGCTGCTGCTTCGCCGTCGAGGTCTCGGTGGTCGAGGTCAAAACATCTCCTTTCAGATGTGTCCGGTTACCCCCTAGCTGGCTATCCCCTAGGCGGTCTGGGTCGTCGCCGTCCGTCGGCGCGCGGGGTGGCGGCGGAACGGAGATCGCGTCGCCGCCGTCGGTGCCTGACGCAGCGCTAATATCGGTTGTCACCGAGGGCATGTTACTAACTACTGTCGGTGACTGAGTGGATGTGAGGATGTGCTGCTTGTCCGCCGCTGCCACAAAATGTTCCTGAATGCGGCGTGCTCGCGCCAGGAACGGGCCGGACAAGGCGGACAACGCTGTCTCCTCGACGGCGAGGAAAGGCGCACTGGAGGGCGTCACCTCAGGAATCGGCGCCGATCCGGGCGAATCTATCGCCTGTCGAAGATGTCGAACCATCGCGATGTCGGGTCCCAGATGGTCACAGACAGCCTTCAGCACGCGGATGGTGTCGCGCTGACGGCCGAACGCGAGCAGGTTGGCACGAACCCCGGGGAGAAAGTCGAGGACTATCTCCGCCTCGGCCCCCGGCACGTGCCCGGCGGCCGCCGCGGCGGACGGGCCCGTCCGGGTGAGGAGACCGTGCATGAACAGCTCGGAGAGTTCTCGCCGGTCGGCACCAGGGGTCATCGCGATCACCTGATCGATCATCGACCAGGTGAGCGGTGCGGCGGCCAGATGCGTCGCCAGGTCGAACGCCGGTGAGGTGGCAGCGTTGTGGAATGCCGCCACCTGCTGCCAGCCGGCATCGTCGGTGAAGTTCCGGCGTGTCGCGTCGGTGTCCGCGGTCTCCGCCGGGACGACCGTGCGGGTTACCGGTGGAACGAGCATGACCGGCAGCTCGGTTCGGCCGTCAGCCCGGCCCGCCAGCGCCCTCGCCCACTTTTCCACAGCATAGCGATTCTGCTCCAGAACAGGGATCGGACGTGCGCGTTCTATATCGACGTCCAGCGCGAACAGCCTCTTGTCCCAGGACTGGCGGAAGGACCATGACATTCCCGAGGCGGGCGCCGGGCCAGGCCCCGCGGAACCAAGCATGGGATATGAACGGATGTTCGTGTTGTGCCACATACGCCGATTGATCGGCGTCAGCACGGCGGTGTTCGCCTTCCCAGCCCATCGCCACAGGAGTGAGAACACGGCGTGCGAACGCCATGTCCTGCCCAGGGTGTCCGAGTAGATCCAGACAACGTGGTCGCGGCCGGGTCGCACCAGAAGGTCGGGCGACCGTGTGCCGGTGGAAGTGCGCGATCCACGCAGCCGCAGCTCGGCGGCCGTCTCGACGTCCGTGTCGACATAACAATGGTGCACGTCACGAAAAACCCCGCAACGCTCGAGCGCTGCGACTAGCCGCGCCGCCTCGTCGCGCCACGCGTGCATCGAGGTGCTCGTGTCGATGACGAGGGTCATGTCCCAGCGCCGTTCGAGCCGTGCGCGGTGAACAGGCATGGCGAGCGCCTCACCCGCGAGCCGCTCAGCGGTGGCCTCCTCGTCGAGATCTACGTTGATCGCCGACGACACAGTCTGCCGGAGGCTTGCCAGGGCTCGGGCCATACCTCGAGCCGTCTCACTCAACGTGACTGGTGTATAAGCCCCGGCCATGGCGGTCTGGACACCGACGACCTCGTGCCGGTCGGGAGCGGAAACTTCTGTGAACGTGGCCACCGAGGGCTGCATATCCACGTTCCGTGGCGATCTGGCTGGAACCATCCCGTCAGAGGCGCGGGGGAGGGCGCCGGTGCCCGGCGCTTCCGCCGGTCGCTCACCCGCCTCCGGATGGCTCCGGTAGTCATCGGCGATGACCTCGGTGGCGGCCGGTCCAACCGGGCCGAGCCGCGTCGGCTGGACGTCGCCGTGTGCGTCCACGGTGCTCTCCGGGACGCTCGGCTCCGGCTCCAGGAACGCGGAAAGCCAGATCGCATCCGCGATCTCGCGAGGGGACGCGCGAACCTGCGCCGACACCGGCTCGGGGGCCATCAGAACCCGGCGTCCGGATCGAGGCGTCGCCAGATCGCGTCCAGGAGTTCGCCGCGGGCCCGATCGTCCGCGGGCAGGGCGCCGACCGCCGTCAGGTGTACCGCGTTGAGCAGCTGGTCGGCGGCCAGCAGCGCTCCGGAAGCCCGCCTGGCCACGAAATTCTCAAGGATCTCATGGTGCTCGGCCGAACCCCGGGGGAAGTGCGCCGCGACCAGGGCGGCGAGATTCTCGGCCGACGGGCTGGGCATCTCCATCCGAACGCATCGGCGTAGGAAGGCGGGTGGGAACTCACGCTCTCCGTTACTGGTGATCACGATGATCGGAAAGGCCCGGCACCGCACCACACCGTTGCGGATCTTCGCCGTCCGGCCGCGGTCGGCGGTGTTCACCGCTACCTCGCTCTGTGCCTCGCGGATTCTCGTGAGCTCGGGAATGTCGAACTCGCCGTCCTCGATGATGTTCAGGAGGTCATTCGGGAGGTCGAAGTCGCTCTTGTCCATCTCGTCCACCAGGAGGACGCGTGGGAGAGGCCGCGGAAGCAGTGCCGTGCCGAGCGGCGCGAGCTGGATGAAGTCACCTACCGGGGGTGCCGCGGATCCCCCGGGCCGGGCGCGGCCGGTGTCCGCCCCGTCCTCCCGGAGCGCGCGTGTGTGGCGACGGATCGGCGGATCGGCGGACCGGACCTGCAGCGTCGCCTGCGCGCGGCCCATCGCGTCGTACTCGTAGAGGCCGGAGCGCAGTGTCGTCCGGCTGGTGACGGGCCATCGCAGCACACGACCGAGCCCGAGCTCGGCGGAGATCATGTAGGCGAGACTCGATTTTCCGGAACCGGGTCCGCCGGTGACGAGGAGTGGGCGCCGGAGATATATCGCCGAATTGATCACCGAGATCTGGTCCGCGGTGAACAGACCAGCCGGGATCACGCCCAGCCGCCGTCGGGTCTCGGCGGCGTCGTCGGGCGGCGCCGGAGCCTCGGGACCGCCGTTGAACTCCCGCCACGGTGGCGCCGGCGGCCAGCGTGCGTGAAGCGCGGCCACGTCCGCCGGTTTCCCCGTGCCGTGGAAAAGCCACCAGCTCTCCGACTGTCGGCCTCGTGCGGTGCCCCCACCGTCGCTGTTCACTGCTGCACCTCTCCTCCGACGGAGAGGGAATCGTCTGGACCCCTCTCCGGCCGCCGGTTCGGGTCATCCCATAAAATAACGAGATTGTGCCCGAGATGATCGCCTTTTGAGACTTCCGAGCGTGCGGCGTCGAGCCGGAGCCGGTGGGTACGCGCTCGGAGATCGGCCGGGCCGCCGAGATCGACGAACTCCTTCACCGCGTCGGAAACCGTCGGGGCCGCGGTGCCGTCACGGTGCCACAGAATCACGGGCAGGCCACAGCGCAGGACGATCTCCAGCTCGGCCGCGGTGGCGCGGGCCGGCGCGGGAGCGCCGCTGAGGACCGCGGCCACCAGGTTCTCGTCAGAGAGAAGGTCGGCATCGAGCCTTTGGATGTAGCCGTCGCCGTCGTCCCTGATCTGCCACGTGCTCGCCGAATCCTGCTTCTCCTGCAGTGTCCGCCACCGTATGCGCCACGGCCGCCGCCAGTGCGGGTTGTGTACCCGCTCCAGGCTTCGCACCACGACGGGATAGTCGCAGCCGAGCTGCTTCGGCAGGATCGAACCGCTCTCCTTCGGCCAGCGTTCGACGGGAAGGTGCATCAGATCGATGGGGAGGACGAATTCAAGAATTATCTGGTCCTCCCGCTCCGAGAGGAGAGCCTCGGTGTCGGTCACGACTTTTTCGGTGAACATTGCCAGGTCGCCCGGCGGGACGGGAAAGAATCGGGCACCTCGTTCGAAAACCGCCGACTCCTCGTCCCATTGTCGCCACCAGGAGACCAGGTGCGTCGACGGGTCCAGGTGGTCCAGCTCAAACTGCAGAATGACATGCACATTCTGCCGTGCCGCGGTGGCGCGGGCACCCCTCCGAAGCCGTGTGTCGTTGAGTTTGCCGGTCAGCCCCAGCTCGTAGGCGCGGCGTTGGTTCCAGTGCTCGACCATGGCGCGGGTCTCGGGCGAGAGCTGGTCGAGAATGCCTTCGAGATAGGAGATGTAGACCGGCAGCCCGTCCGGGCCGGCGTTGCGGCCGGCGAGATGCAGCAGCACCAGCCAGCCGTCGGAGCAGTGCGCCGGCGGTAGCGACAGCCCCGCCTGGGGTGAGAGCCGGCAGGCGGCGACGGCCGCGGCCCGGGTCGTCACCGTGAGCTCGGATCTGAGCCTGGTCCACAGATCCTCTCCCGCGTCGACGGCTGTGGGTGCGGCATCCCACTCGTCGTGGAGGCAGGTGAGCGGGACGGTGACCGCGGGGCCGAGCCCGAACACACGGGCGACGGCGATGATGGCCCGGATGCCGGCCGGCGTGCCGCAGCACGCCTCGACGAACCCTATGAACCACTGGCGGGAGCTGGGGTACTCGGCAATCGGGATCGCGACGCCGGAATGCCGTTCGACCTGGGAGAGAAGAAGGCGACGGCTGCTGTCGCCGTGTAGTTCGCGACAGCCGTGCAGTATTCCTGCGATACGGTCCTCCAGCTCCGAGCGAATGACCGCGACAGCAGCGGTCGCGGCAGCGTCGAAGGATGGCGGTTCTGTCATCGCGTACCTTAGCGACCGGACGGACGGAAGTCGCCAGGTGACCGCCGTTCCGCGTGGCTCACGGGCGTCCGTTGCGCAGGAAACGGTTACCGGGAAAGCGACGGTGCGCCTCGGCGAGAACGCGTCGTCGCCCGTCGGCGAGTATTCCGTCGTCGAGTAGGCGACTGACCTCCCGCCAGAACTCCTCCGACGTGAGCCCGTCCGGATTCGGCTGTTTGTCGATCGGCAGGCCGGCATCCGCCAGAACCTGCCGCTGTGCGACGGCCGTGTGGAAGGCGGCGGCTAGCGCGGCGCATTCCTGCCCGGTCAGCGCCTCGTCGTCCCGGCCCGGCGTGAGGTCTCCGCCCGCAGGGGCCTCCGCGCGGCGCGACGGTGCCTGCGCGGGCGAGCCGTGCCCGTTTCCAGCGGTCGGACCCGCGGCGGATCTCGCTGTCTCCCAGCAGTCCACCAGGTTCTGTACGGACCGGGCGGTGACGGAAGCCGGCTCCAGGACACAGAGCGCCTGGGCAAGTGCTCGCGGACCCTTGGGATGTGCGCAGCAGGCGTCGACGAAGCCTATGAACCACTGCCTGCGGTAGGGGGCGTCCGGTACCTGCAGCTGGACTCCGAGCCGCCTCTCGGTCCTGCTGACCAGCAGCCGCCGGCTGGTTTCCGCGGCCAGAGTCGGAGCCAGATCGAGCAGGTCGACGATGCCCTGCTCGATCTCGACGCATGATTGTCCGCACGGGTCGGCGGTGGATCCCGCCCCGTCCGGCACCTGATCTTTTGATCCGTCGGACGCCATAATCGCCCCCGATCGCGTCCCGAACGCCAGAATTCGGAGAATATCAGTAGCGGGACGGCGGGGCGAATCTTCTGCGGTCTTTACCGCAGGCGGTGCGAACGGATGGGTGCTGTCCACTTCTCGGGGCGGAAGACCTGCGGGCTGCCGGTGCCGCGCCGCATGTCCGGTGCCGTGATGGTTCGATACACCAGTGACGCTTTCGCGGTCCGTCCGGTCGGGCCCGTGGTTGGTGACCGGCGCGTTCCTGGCCAGCGGGGTGAAGCACCTGGTGCGTCCCGGGTCCTTCGAGCCGCTCGTGCCGCGGGCGATGCCGCGTCCCCGCGAGATCGTCTATGTCAGCGGAGTGGCCGAACTGGTCTGCGCGGCCGGGCTGCTCACGAAGGCGTCCTGGGCCGGGCCGGCCAGCGCCGCCCTGCTCGTCGGCGTATGGCCGGGGAACCTGCAGATGGCGCTGGACGCCACCGCCCAGGCTCGCCGTGGCGGCGGCCGGCCCCGTGACCTCGCCCTCGCCGCCGGCGCGTGGGCGCGTATGCCGTTGCAGATCCCGATGATCCGCGCGGCCCTCTCCGCCCGCCGCGCCGGGTGACGTCGGGACGTCCTTTCACCGCACCGCGGTGTGCGGCCTCAGCGCGCGGCCTCATCCCCAGCCCGGGCGGCCGCCTGCTCGTTCCCGTGCGCGCGTAGCGGGGGGATCACCTCGTCGAGCAGGCGGTGGACTACGCGGTCGGGGTCGCCGGTGCCTGGCGCGGGCATGAAGACGAAGTGCCGGGCGCCGGCGTCGACGAAGTCGCGGAGCCTGCCCGTGACCTCCTCCGCCGTCCCGGCCGCCGCCACGCTGTCGACCATGGTCTTGAAGTCCTGGTTGTAGGTGCCGCCCATCGTGCGCGCGGCCTCCTCGCGTGCTCGGTCGCCGTCGGGGTCGACGTTGACGAACACGAACGCGTACCACTCGAATCCGCTCAGATCACGTCCGGCGTCGGCCGCGGCCTGGCGGATGGTCCGCGCCGAGGCCGCGTAGCGGCGGGGCGAGTACAGGTAGGGCATCCAGCCGTCACCGAGCAGCGCGGCGCGGCGCATCGCCGGCTCCTTCCGGCCGGCGACGATGACGGGCGGGCCGCCGGGCTGGGCCGGCGCCGGGTGGATCCGGACGTCCGTCATCGGGTAGAACGGCCCGTCGTGGGAGATCGTCTGGGCTGTCCAGAGCCGCCGGAGCAGGCCGATGGCCTCGTCGGTGCGCCGCCCGCGTTCCCGGACCGGAACCTGGCAGGCGCTGAACTCCTGCGGGTACTCGCCGCCGATGCCCACGCCGAGGACGAGCCGCCCGCCGGTGGCCCGGTCCAGGTCGGCGACCTGCTTGGCCACGATCGCCGGTGCGTACAGCGGCAGGAGCAGGATCGACGTCCCGATGCGTACCCGTTCGGTCACCGCTGACAGGCGGGCCAGGCTCATCATCGCCTCGCCCGACGGGTTCCGGGAGGCGACGTGCCCGCCCGTCCACAGCGAGTCGATCGGCAGGTCCTCCAGTGCGGCGGCCCGTTTCAGATCGGCCCCGGCGACGAACCCGACCGAGATCACGCCGTCCTGTGCGGCCATCCGAACACCTCCGCGGCTCGCGCCGCCCCCGCCGCGCGCACCGGCGGGAGTCGGCTGGCCGAGCGTGCGGCAGACCGCCCGCCGCAGGCAACCGACCCGAGCGCGCGCCCGGCGGGTCGTGGTCGTCGCGAGAAGCCCCACGACATGCCGTGCGCTACCGGACGTCCCGGTTCGCCTTCGGTTCTCGGTCGTACCGCACCGCCGCCGCGACTAGGGAGCCGAGGCGCAGCTGCGCGCCGTCGGGCAGATCGCACCAGTCCGGCCCCAGCCGCCGCCCGTTGACGAAGGTGCCGTTCGCGGACGGCCGTTCCTCCCGCGCGCGGGCGCTGCCGTCCGCCGCCACGCGGACCACGACGTGCCACCGGGAGACGTACTCGCAGCCGTGGAGCAGGCGGTCGCTGTCGTGGGTGCCCTGCCGGCCGATCACGGCGGTGTCGCCCGCGGGGACGCGGACCGTGCCGGTGTCGAAGCGCAGCTCGACGGTGGCGGCCCGGGGACGGACGCGGCTCGGGACGGCCCCGCAGTACGGGCACACCGGCTCGTCCGGCCCCGGCAGCTCCCTGCGGCAGGCCTGGCAGGCCGGCGCGGCCGGCAAGGTCGGCGCGGCTGGCAAGGTCGGCGCGGCCGGGCGCGTCGGCGGGTCGTCGTCGGTCGCCGGCGGGTCGCTTCGGACCCGGGTCTGCCCGGTGAGGATCGTGCCGCACACCGCGCACATCGCGGCCGTCAGCGACACCGGGGAACGGCATCCGCCGCACTGCCAGGTGGTGCCGCTCACGGCTCGGGCCGCCATGAGACGTCGGTGAGCAGGAGGCCGCGCCGGGACAGCGCCTGCTCGAGGCGGCTCAGGTCACCCGGGCCGGGCACGCCGATCACCCACCACCGGTCGCCGTCCAGCCCGACCTGCAGCCGCCGTCGCGGCGGGGGGGCGTCATGGCCGGTGCCGAAGCGCGCCCGGCCGAGCGGGGTCAGCACCTCCAGCCGCTGGTTCGCCGATCCGCGCCACGCCCCGCCCGGGGCGCGCCGCTGGACGTAGGGGCCGGTCACGACGACGTCGCAGAGGGCCATGGCCGCGGCCCGGCCCGGGCTGCGGCGCAGGGCGGCGGTGGTGTAGCCGGAGTAGGCCATGACGTCGACCGTGGGCAGCGTCGCGCGCACACCGGCCAGCAGCGCGGTGAGCGCCGCCGGCTGCTGGAACGGCTCGCCGCCCGAGATCGTCACCCCGGTCAGGCCGGGCAGGTCGCGCAGCCAGGTCAGCAGGTCCTGCACCGGCACGTCGGCGGCGCCCGCCGGATCCCAGGTGTCGAGCGACATGCAGCCGGGGCAGCCGATGGTGCAGCCCTGCGTCCACAGGCCGGCCCGGGTGCCCGGCCCGAGCGTCGTCACCGGGTAGTGGCGGCGGTTCAGGCGCAGTTGTCGCCCGTCCGGCCGGGGCGCGGCCGGACCGGTCTCAGGCCCGGTCATCGCCACGCGCCTTCTCCAGGCTGCCATGGTCCCCGTCCCGCCGGAGGGTCAGCGAGCGGCGGCCGGCCCGGCTGCCGACGTCCGTCACCTCGACGGCGGAGCCCGGGCGCAGGCTGGTCTGGAACAGTTCGCGCGCGAGCGGGTTGACCAGCGCCGCCTCGATGAAAGATCCGATGCCGCGCCCCCCGTACGCCAGCACCGCTTCGGACGTCGCCTCCTGGAGCAGGCGGTCCCGGGCGGCCGCGGACAGCCGCACGTCGATCGCGTGCAGCCGGCGGACCTGGGCCAGGACCCGTCCCAGCTGCAGGTCGAAGATCTGGACGGCGGTCGGGCGGTCGATGAACCCGAAGACGACGATGTTGTCGCCGAGGCGGTTCAGCAGCTCCGGCCGGTTCAGCTTGTCGACGAAGTGCCGGCGGATCTCCGCCTCGACCCGGCGCTCCAGCTCCGCGCGGTCGGTCTCCGGGGTCAGCGGCAGCTCGCCGGCCGGTGCCCGCATCCCGAGGTTGGAGGTGAACACGATGACGGTCTCGCTGAAGTGGACCGTCGAGCCGGTCCCGTCGGTGAGCCGGCCGTCGTCGAGGATCTGCAGGAACTTGTCGAGGATGAGCGGCGCGGCCTTCTCGATCTCGTCGAACAGCAGCAGGCTGAACGGGCGCTGGCGGACGGCGTTCGTCAGCTCCCCGCCGGCGTCGTAGCCGACGTAGCCCGGCGGCGCGCCGATCAGCCGGTCGGCGGAGTGCTCCGCGGAGAACTCGCTCATGTCGAAGCGGGTGTAGGCGTCGGCGTCACCGAAGACGAGCTGGCTGATCGACTTGGCCAGCTCCGTCTTGCCGACCCCGGTCGGTCCGGCGAGGAACAGCACCCCGCGGGGGCGGACGGTGCTGCTCGCGTGCGCGCCGGACAGACCCATCACCGAGCGGACGAGGATGTCCACCGCCCGGCCCACGGCCTGGCGCTGGCCGAGCACCGCCGCGTTGAGCGTCGGCTCCGCCTCGCGCAGGCGGTCGCGCAGCTCGTCCTGCCCCCACGGGTTCTCCCGGACGCCCAGCCGGTAACTGCGGGCGGCCGCCTCCATGGAGGACAGCTCGGGGATGCCGGAGCGGCTCAGCTCGACGATGGCGGGCAGGCTGTTCAGCGGCAGGCCCTGGGCGCTGTCGGCGAAGCGCCTGGCCAGGGCCTCGCGCCGTGGCGCGTCCAGCCCGTGCGATTCCGGCAGCAGTGGCAGCAGCGCCCTGGTGGCGGCGAGCCGGTCGTCGAGCTGGGGCACGGGCACCGCGATCCGCCGCAGCGGGACCGCCGGCGACATGAAGGACGCCGGCAGCTCCTGCTCGGTGTGGACAAGCCAGATGAGCGGGTTGTACCGGGCCCGTTCGTCCGGCCAGATGAAGCGCATCGCCTGGTGGGCGAGCTTCTCTGCGGTGGCGAAGAACGCCTGCTCGTTCTCCATCAGGTTCGCCGGATTGGTGATCAGCCGTCCGGCGTAGTCGATGATCAGCGCGACCGGGATGTCGACGAGGCCGGTCGTGGCGAGGTCCTGGCCGTCGTCGTCCCCCGCGGCATCCTCGGCCCGGGCCGGATCCTTCGGGCCCAGCACGACCTGGCGCATCCGCCCGGCGAGGGCGGGCAGGTCCAGCTCGCGCTGCGGGCACTTCATCCCGTAACGCCGGCGCAGGACGTCCCGCTGGGCGCGGAGGCGCTCGCGCCGGTCGTGCGGCGGGACGGCCCTGGGCAGGTGCAGCCGCAGCCCGTCCACCGGGTCGGCCACCAGCACGTGCTGGTAGCCGCTCGCGTCGAGCGCGAACCACAGCCGGTCGAGCAGCGAGAGGAACTGCACCGGCCCGTTGGGCGGCGCCCACAGGTGCAGGTCCCGCACGTTGCCGTGCAGGACGAACTGCGGGTGGGTGAACACCGACGACTGCAGGTCGCGCACCCAGCCGGGCGCCCGGGTCCGGTCGGTGTCCCGCCGGGCGCCCCCGCCGGCGGCGCCCGGCCACCCGGCCCCGGGGGTGGTCGCGGGAGTGGTCTCTGGATGGCCGGTCATGTGCGCTGCAGCGTTGTGATCGAGCCGCTGTGACACCGCGTGCTCACCTCCGCGTCGGGCGGGCTCGATGCCCGCGGGTTGTGCGTCCGTCAGTGCGTTCAGGGACGGTCCGGTCGGTCCGGTCCGGACTCGGGTCGGAAGGGGGTCGGGGCGTGAGCGGGCGAGACGGCGCCGTCCGGTCGGCGGATGGGTCATCTGGCGGCCGGCGGCTCCGGGGGCGCGGCGGGGCAGTCGAGCATTCCCAGCCGCTCCTTGCTCGCGAGCACCGCGGTCGCGGCCTCGGTCAGGCGCCGGGCGAACGCCGGCACGCGGCGCGCCTCGGCGGCGAGGGCGCCGGTCATCGGCCCCGCGTCGGCCCGCCGGACGGAGAGCACGAGATCCCCGCCGGCCGCCACGAAACGCACGGCGCGTTCGCCCACCGGCACGGACTGGACGGCGACCGCCGCCCCGAGGTCGTCCGACACGACCATGCCGCCGAACCCGAGCTGGCCGCGGAGCAGGTCGGTGACGATCGGCCGGGAGAACACCGCCGGCTCGCGCGGATCGAGCCGCGGGTAGCGGGCCAGGGACATCATCACCGCCGCCGTGCCGGCGGCCACCGCTGTCCGGAACGGGGCCAGGTTCGGGTCCGCGGCGTCCGCGGCGCCGTCGACGGCACCGGCCGAGGTGTCGGTGTTGTGCCGGACCCGGCCGAGGCCGGGGAAGTGCTTGGCGGTCGCGAGCAGGCCGCTGTCCTGCATCGCGGTGATCACCGTCTGGGTGTCGGCCCCGACCGCGTCGGCGGTGGCGCCGAACTGCCGGTCGAAGGCCCCGATCGGCGGGTTGTCCCGGGCGGTGCCGGCGGCGACGGTGTCGGCGACGGGCGCCAGGTCCAGGGTCACGCCGGCGCCGGCCAGCTCACGCGCCCAGTCGCCGGTCCGGCGCCGCAGCGTCGCGGTGTCCCAGCCGCCCTGCTCGACCGCGCTCGGGATCTCCCCGAACCCGGGCCCGCGCAGTGTCTGGACCTTGCCACCCTCCTGGTCGACCGCGATGTGCACCGCCACACCGACGTCGCGCAGCGCGGCCTCCTGCACGGCCCGCAGCGCCCCGCGCAGGGCGTCGGCGGATCCCGTCGACCGCCCGGCGAGGAAGACGCCGCCGAGCCGGGACTGCCGGACGACGTCGACCGCGGACAGCGGGTCGGTGACCGGGACGCCGACCATCACGACCTGCCCCGCGCGCTGCTCGACGTTCATCGCGGCGACCAGGGCTCCGGCGCAGGAGACCGACCGGGGCGACCGGCTCACGCCGGCGCCACCGGCGGCCGGGCTCCCGCCGGGCGCGGGTGCGGGTGCGGGTGTGGCCGGTGGCGCCGAGGCGTCCGGCGGCGCCGACGGGCGCGGCGAGATCGCCGCGGTGGTGACCGGTGGGTTCGACCCGGCCCGCGACGGCTGCTCCCGCCCGGCGCCGCTGACCACGACGCCGAACCCGAGCAGCGCCACCAGCCCGGCGGGGACGAGCAGCCGCAGCGGCAGCCACCAGGGCAGGTCGTACAGCACGGACGGGATGGGCAGGTACCAGCGCCGTCCCGACCGGTACCGGTGCCGTCCGTACCCGGAGGGCATCCGGATCACCGGGACCGCACCCGAGGAGGAGGAACAGCATGAGCGAGGGCAAACCTTTTCCCGCGGATCCGCGGCCGAGTCCGGGGCCCGGGCCGGCGGGATCCTGGCCCGTGGTGGCGGCCATCCTCGCGGCGACGGCCTTCCTGCTGGTGGTCGGTGGCGGCTACCTGGCGGTGACGCGTAGCGATGTCCTGGCCGGTGGGTCCGGCCCGTCGCCCCTGTCCGGCCCGCGGACCCAGGCGGTGCCGACCACGGCCCCGGGCTCCAGCTCCGGCCCCGGGACCTGGTCGCCGGGAGTCCCCGGGGCTCCGGTCACCACCCCCCCGCGCCAGCCGACGCGGCCGACCACCCCCGCCGGCATCGCCGCCCTCCCGGAGCAGGCGGCCGCCGAGCTGCTGGCTGACCAGGCGGCTCATGACGAGACAGGGGTCCGCGCGCTGCGGGGAAGCTGGGTGCCGCAGGTGTCCAGCAAGTGTGTCGGCGTGCGGGCGGACCTCGAGCCGGACTGGTTTCCGGACGGCACAGCCGAGACGCCGAGCGTGACCACACCCCAGATCGCGGCCTTCCACCAGGCGCTCCAGCTGCGGTTCGGCGCGCTGACCACCAGGCCGACAGCCCTCGGAATCGACCAGGACTACGCCACCGCCGGTGCCTGCCAGGGCCAGCTCGTGTGGATCAGCATCGTTCCGCTGGCGTTCTCCGGCCCGAACACCGCGAACGGATGGTGCGACGCCAACGGGATTCCCACCGAGGAGTGCCTGGCGCGGAAGGTGGAGCCCGGCGGGCGGAGCGAGTTCGTGGCCCGCGGTTGACAGCCGGCGCCACCTGCCCGTGCGGCTCACGAGCCGGGCAGCTGGCGCCGGCGCTGCTGCTCCCCTTCCGTGCGCCGCCGCCGCTCGGCCCGGCGGCGCGCCGCCGCCGCGGCCTCCTCCGGTGACAGCGCGTCGACCGGCAGCACCGAGCCCGGTGGCTTGCGGGTCTCCTCCTCGTGCTCGACGCCGGACTCGGCGAGCTGCTCATCGACCCGGTCCATGCCGGCCGCGGCGGCCTCGCACACCCGGGTGTCGTCCGCGATGACGGCGTCCGCGGCCTCGGCGGGGCCGGCCTCGGCGGTGCGGACCGTCGTCCAGGACAGCAGCTGCTCCTCGTCCGGGCCGTGCGGGCGCAGGGCGAGCCGCAGCTCGTGCCGCGCACCGATCGCGGCCCGCACCTCGACCGATCCGTCCGGTGCCTCGATGACCTCGAGCTGCTCCGGGTCGTCGGTCAGCTCGTGGACGGCCTCCGTGAGCACGGTCGCCTGGTGGCGGCGGGCCGCGGCGGCGAGGAGCGCGTCGATGGCGGCGACCGCCCGCCCGCGCAGGGGGTCGTCGAGCAGCCGGGTGCCGGCCATGACCTCCAGGAGCTCCGCGCGGACCGCTTCGCCGGCCGCGTCGACCATGGCTGCGCCGGGGCCCTCGGGCAGGAGCGGCTGGATGAGCACGGCGGCCTCGACGGCCGCCGTCTGACGCCGCCGGACCGCGTCCCACACCTCCTGGGCGGTGGCCCGCAGCCCCGCCAGGCGGGCCTCGGCCTCCCCCGGGGGACGGCTGCCCGGCTGGCCTCCGGGCTGGTCGGCGCCGGTCTGGTCGACGGCGCGGCGCAGGGCGCGCAGCGCGGCCGCGGCGGCGTCCGCCAGCGCGGCGTGCTCGTCCACGGTGGCGAGCGCGACCCGGGCGTCGGTCAGCATCGCGTGCACCTCGGCCTCGAACGGGGCGGCGAAGGCCGGCTGCCGGCCGGCAGCCGGCGCCGCCGCAGGCCCGGTGTCGGCAGGGCTCCCGATCCGCACCCTCCCGCTTCCGCCGGTCGTCCGGACGGGGCCGGTCCTCAGGGGGCCGGTTCTCCCGCCCTGCGCCGCGGGGGCGTGCAGGCGTGCCAGCAGCGCCGAGCGGCGGCGCCGGGTCAGCTCCTGTTCGAGGCGGGCCAGCTGCCGGTCCAGCTCCCCGCACCGGCCGAGTACCGCCTCCGGCTGGCCGGAGTACCCGAGGGTCAGCAGCGCCGTGTCGACCGGGATGCCCTCCGCGCGGCACGCGGCGGTGAGCAGCCCGACGCGCGCGTTGCGCCCGGCGACCTCCCGCACCGTCGACTCCCACCGCCGGGCGTCCTGGACGGCTGCGTCGCAGGCGGCCGCCGCGCGTCCGGCCCGGTCGGCGCCCACCCGCAGGCTGTGGGACACCGCCCAGGCCATTCCCGTCCCGGCGGCCCCGGCCACGGCCGCGCCGGCGGCGACCGTGACGATCACTCCGGCCGCGGCCACCGCCGCCGTGTGCGCGGCGCCCAGCACCGCGTGCGTCGAGATGGTCGGCATTACGCTGACGGTGCCGAGCCCGGCGCTCATGGTCTTCCTCCTGATGGCCTTCGCCTGATCACACGAGTCGTGTCGCCGGTCGCCGGTGCCGCGCTGCCCGCCGCGCCGCCGGTGCGGCGCACCATGCCCGCACCCGGCTGGGCGCCGAGGGTGTTGCGTCGGTGCGTCTCGTGCGCGCCGGCCCAGGCCCGGCGCCGCGCGGAGACCCGGTGCGTGGCCACCCAGAGCTCGACCGCCTGCAGCGGGAGCGGGACCGCGACGAGCACGAGGAGCAACACGCACAGGGCGGCGAGCAGCAGCAGGCCGACCGCCAGCCGCGGCCCGGCGTCGAGTTCCCACAGCCGCCGGCCGGTCTGGTCCAGCCAGGCTGACCGCGCACGGTGCCGGCGGCTTTCGGCGGCCGACGCGACCGGGGCGCGGTAGTCGCCGCCGAGCTCCGTGGCGAGCCGGAGCTCCCGGTGGGCATGCAGACCGACCGCGCCCACCGCGGCTGCCGTGAACAGCGCGAACCACCCGGCGGACCAGGTACCGGGCCATGAGGCGGCCGCGTCGCGTCCCCACCACACGTGCGCCGAGAGCAGAACAGCCGCGCCGGCCAGCCAGGGCACGATCCACCACAGCGCCCGGGCGCGTGCCCTCGGGCGGCCGGCGTGCCGGTGGGCCTCCATGTGGTCCCAGGCGGCCCGACGCTGCCGGGCCGCTTCCTGCGCGACCTCGTGGCGGGAGCGGGCGGCTCCGGCCTCGCCGGCCGCGGCCGGCAGGTGCAGGAGCGCGGCGGCCAGATCCACGCCCCGGTGCAGGTCCCGCTCCGGGACGGGCCCGTGCACCCGGATCCTGCTCGCCGTTCCGACACGGCGCACCCGACCCGTGCCGCCCGGCGCGCCGGTCACCCCCCGCAGCACGCTCGTCCACCAGGCGGGTGCCCACGGATCGAGCCGGGCGCTTTCCGTGGCGATCAGTTGGGAGAGGTGCCCGGCGGCGCCGGTGGGGTCGGCGGCCAGCCACAGGGCGGTCGCGTTCGTCCACTCGGGGAGCCAGGTGGGCAGGTGGCGGGTGCCGCCGGGGACGAGGCCGTGGGCCCGGGCCGGCAGCGCCGCCGCGGCCTCGTCCCAGCGCCTGGCCACCGCCGCCAGCCGCGCCCGCGCCCCCGCCGTGCCGCCGTGTCCTCCGCTGTTCGGGCCGTTCGGGCCGTTCGGCCCGCCGCCGGAGAGCCGGGCCACCGGGGCGGCGACGGTCGTCAGGATGCGCTCCCGGCGCAGCTGCTCGATCAGCCTGCGCTCGTCGCACCGCCGGCCGGCGGCGATCGCCGTCCGGGCGGCGTCGGCGAGCTCACGCAGCGACTCCGGGCTGATCTCCACCCCGCGGAACCCGGGTGCCGCGTCGGGGTCGAGCCAGCGCACCAGGTGCAGCAGGCGGACGTCCAGCGACACCTCGGGCCGGCGCAGTCGGTGGTCGAGGAGCTCGGCCAGGTCCTCGTCGGTCCACCCGGCACCGCTGTTCGGGCGGGTCGCCCGCAGCCATTCGACCAGCTGCCGCCAGCCCTCGCCGTCGTCGTGGCCGCCGGCCACCGGCAGGAACCGGCGGCCGGCGTGGCTCCAGGTCACCGGGTCACCGCTGATCGCGGCGGCCAGCTCGGCGGGATCGTGGAAACGGCGCGCCCGCAGGCTCAGCGCGACCGGTTCGGCCCCGGCGTCGGCGACCGCCGGCGAACCGCCGCCCAACCAGCTCGCGACCTCCCGATGGCCCCACCTCGCCGCGTGATCGCGGGTGAGCAGGCCCCGGCAGAGCATCCGGACCCGGGCGTCCGCCACCCCGGAGACGTCGACGCCGCGCGCCGCCAGCTGCTGCGTCCAGGCGGCGTCGTGCAGGCCGCGGAAGACACGCACCCCGGTCGCGAACTCCAGCACGACGATTCCCAGCGCCCAGTAGTCGCGGGCGGGGGAGTCCCAGACCTGGCCGGCGACGATCGCCTCCGGCGGCATGAAGCGCGGTGAGCCGTAACGGCCGGTGTAGCGGCCGGTGTCGTCCACGACCCGGGCGATGCCGAAATCGCCCAGCACGAGATGGGGCGGGTCGAGCGAGCGCACGAGGATGTTGCCGGGCTTGAGGTCGCGGTGCAGCACCTGCGCGCCGTGCAGGGCGTCCAGCGCGCGGTCGAGCTGGGCGACCAGCAGCCGGATCCGCTCGGGCGGCCACGGCGCGAAGGTCTCGCCGTGCTCGTCCACGGACGCCTGCACGGCGTCCTCGAGGGATCCGGCCGGGAGGTACGGCGAGATCTCGTAGTCGTACCGGTCGGCGGTCCCCGTCTCGCGCAGTTCCAGGACGTGCTCGTCGCGGATACCCCGGACAGCCGCCCAGACCGCGTCGCGGTCCCGCGGGACCGCGGGGTCGTAGAGCTTGAGCACGCACCGTGGAGCGTCGCCGCCGACGAACCGCAGCCGGGCGTCGGACGCCGGTCGCCGCGGCCGGACGAGCAGCAGCGTCGCCTCCCCGCCGCCGGGTAGCCGCCCGCAGCGGACCCATCGCTCGTCGAGGTCACCGGGCAGCCGGTCGGCGAGGTCGTCCGGCAGCCCGGTCCCCGCGACGACGTCCGCGGCGACGTCCGCGGTGTCGGTCGCGGTGCCGGTCGTCGGGGGATCGGCGCGCTCGATCCGGGTGATGTCCGGGTCGGCGAGGCCAGGCCGGGCGGTGCCGCCGAGTTCGACCCGGGTGAGTTCATCGGCCGGGCGCTCGACGCGGGTGATGTCGGGATCGCCGCCGGCCGCCGGGCCGACCGGGCCCGGCCCGTGCTCGACCCGGGTCCGGTCGGCGGCCACCGGCCCCCTCGTGCCGGAATCGTCGTCCGGGCCACCGGAGCTGGTCAGCGCGCACCTCCCTCTGCCCTGACGGGGCGGTCACGGAGCGCGGACCGCCGCGCACCTCAGGACAGACGGACGGATCACCCCGGGCCGGCCGGCACCGCCCGTCCGTCCGTACCGATGGAGCGGGCGCCAGCCGGCTCCACAACCGGGGGTGATGCGCGGTGCGGACACGACGGGGGCGGGGCGGGCGGCGACGCCGTTCACCCCTCGGGGTCGGTGAGCCCGTCGACGTCCTCGATCGGCCGGTACCGGCGGCGCGCGAGATCCTCGTTGTACGACTGGCGCGCGTCCACCTCGCGCTGGAACCAGTCCCGGGCGGCGTCGTCGGCGAACATGTCCCGCAGCAGCGCGAGGAGCGCGGCCCGGTCCGCCTCGCTCGTCCCCTCCCGGCCCAGCACCGCCTGGTAGGGGTCCACGGCCCCGTGATCGAGCCGTTTGAGGACGTCGCGGAGCAGCTCGATGCCGCGCGGGTGCCGGGCGCGGAACCCGGCGAACGTGACCCGCTGGGAGAGGTCCCGGCCCGGCTTGACCGACCAGCCCTGCCGCTGCGCGAGGACGGAGCGTCGCGCGTCACCGACGAAGTCGCTGGTGCGGCGCATGGTCCGCGCCCCGCTGGCCGAGGGAAGCAACTGGGTGGCGACGGCGTGCACCAACGGCAGGAGGGGGTCGTTCGGCGGCAGCCGGTGGAAGAAGGCGTGCCGGACCGCGGCCACCTCGGTCTCGTCGCGCGGTGGTGTCCGGATCCACTCCATGATCCGGACCCAGTCCCGGACCTCCTCGCCCCGGCTCGTGCGCGGTGGACCGTCGCGCAGCTGCCGGCGCACCTTGTTCGCGGCCCACACCGCGTGCGCCAGGGCGATGTCCCAGCACAGGTCGCAGTCCGGGCCGCACCGCGGGCCGAGGTGCACCTGCCGGGCCCGCTCGGCCCGGGTCAGGTGCAGGAAACGGTGCGACACCATCGCCGCCATGGCGTGGTAGGCGCGCTCCGCCGGCCGGTCGGGGTGCTCGCTGTCCGCCTCGGTGAGGTGCCGCAGCCGCCAGTCGGCCGTCCCCTCCAGCATGGTCGAGCTCCCCTCCCCGGTCGGCGATACGCCTGCCTCGCCGTCGGCGCGAAGGTGCCGTCCTGCCATGAGCGCCGCGGATGGGACAGACGTGACTTCCGAGCACAGACCTACCGCCCGGAACGGGCGCCGTCGCTTTCGGCGTACAAGATGTCGCTCTTCTGTCCCGTGCGGCCCGGGGACCGGGGCGGGGAAGAGGTCCGAGGGGGGAGAGGATGGACCGAGAAGAGTCGGTGACCGCCTTACCGGCGGACGGTGCGTCCGGGCCCGGGGACGACCCGCGTCCCACGCCGCCGGCCCGGGGGGAGGGGACGCACATGGCCCACCGCGGGCAGCCGTCCGGCCGGCGGGCACGGGACGTCCCACCGGGCGCGGGGGAGTTCTCGGCCGCCGTCTGGCGGCTCTGGTGGACGACCCGTCCCACGCTGCGGGTGGAGGTTCACCCGGGACCGGACCGCCTGTTGGTGACCGGCCGGCCCGGAACGCCCGAGATCGAGGTGGACCCGGGCGAGCGGCTGTCGGTGGCCTTCCGTGCGTCGGTGCTGACGTCGCTGTGTCTGGACGGGGCCTCCCGCTGGGACGAGCGGCCGGCGGAGGTGGAGCTGGCCCGCCGACTGCTCGGCCCCCGGGCGAGTGCGGCCGTCCCGGGGCTGCTGTCGGCTGGCGGCGTGGTTCAGATCATGCTTGAGGCCGCTGAGGCCGCGGAGCTGATGGACGTCTGGGACGGCTTCGTCGCGGAGACCGGCGCGGCCGGCGCGGCCGGTGGGACCGGCGGGACTGGCGGGACTGGCGGAGCCGCTGGGTAGGCGCGGCGTCACCCCCGGTCGTCGTTGGATGGTGTCCCGTCGGGAGGCCGCCCGGGGTGGTCGTCCGGGCAGGGATGACCGGTGCCGTACCGCTCGTGCGTGTCCAGGTACGTCTCGACGACCGGGACGCAGGTCGACGACGCCGGCCGGGGCATCGTCGGCTGGTCGTCGGCCGGCGGTCCGCCGCTCGCGCCGCGGTCGCCACCCATGAGCACGATGATCAGCGTGCCGCCGACGAACAGGACGATCGCCAGCAGCGCGAGGAGAACCGGTAGCCCCAGTTGTCGCCGTCGCCCCGGGTCGTCGGCGGCGTCGTCCGGTGGGGGCACCGTCCCGGCCGGCGCGGTCCTCCTGACCGACCGGGTGACGCGGCGGAACCAGGACTGCCGGCCATGACGCGGCCCGCCCCGGCGGCCTCCCCGGAGTCCGCGGCGTTGGCCTGGCTCGCCCGGCCCGTCCACACGCGGCTCGTCCTCGCCCGGTTCGCCGCCGCCCGGGCCGCCGCCCGGGCCGCCGCCCGGGGCGCCGTCGTATGGGCCGGGGCTGTCCGGGCTGTGGTCGCGCGGGTCGGGGTTCAGGGGGTCGGGGTTCAGGGGGTCGGGGTCGCGGGCGGCCGGGTCGACGTCCACGGCGCTCGCGGGCGACCGGGACCGCAGCAGTGACATCACCGCGTCGGCCCTGTGCGGGGTCGTGGGCTCGCCGCCCCGTGGCCCGGAGGTGAAGACGCCGAGCCGGTCGATGGCCGGGTCCGCGACGAGGGCCACCTGCCCCACCAGGCCGAAGAAGCTCCGGTGCAGGAACGTGTCGTAGCTGGAGAGGAAGATCCCCAGCCCGGGATGGGTGTGGTACCAGCCGACCAGGTGCACGTCCGGGCGGTTCTCGAGCCAGCGCTGCAGGTCGACGAAGGCGTCCGGCGGGATCTCCAGCCGGGCCCGCTCGCCCCGGGCCTGGAGCGCCGGGTGGGCCTGCGTGATCGATGTCCAGGCACCGCGCGCGTCCGAGCCGATCTGCCCGGTCAGGAAGCCGCCGACCTCGTTCGTGGACGTGTGTGCGTGGTCGCTGATCCGGATCAGCGGCTCCTCCGCCAGGTAGAGCTGGCCGAGGTGGGTGCCGACCCGCCGGAACGCCGGGCCCGCGTCCAGGGACGGCCGGATGGCCGCTGGCCGCGGCGGCGCGGGGACGTTTTGGCGCAGTCGGATCCGGGGCCGCGGCGGGGCAGCCGGGGCAGCCGGGGCAGCCGGGTCGGCCGGGTCGGCCGGGTCGGCCGGGGCAACTGGGGTAACTGGGTCGGCCGGGGCCGTGGTGGGTCCGGCGATGTCGGTCAGCCGGCGTGCGCGGCCGGGCAGCTCGATCGTGTCGGCGGTGCCGGCACCGGTGGCGGCGCTGGCTTCGCCGGCCGCACCGGCTTCCGTGGCACCGGGCGCCGCGTCGGCGTCCGGGTCGGGGTCGGGGTCGAGGTCGAGGCTGCGGATCGGCCGGGCGTCGAGGTCGGGCCGGGTCGGGTCGATCACGGCCGCTCCCGGGCGATGCGTATCCGCGGCTCGGCCGTCGGCGTCGGCGTCGGCGTGGGCGTGGTGGAGGCGGGCCTGACCCTGATCCGGGATACCGGCCCCGGACCCGGCCGGCCGGCCGACGGACCCGGGCGGCCGGCGGTGGGGTCCGGGCGCAGCAGCGGGCGCGGGTCGACCGGCCGGCTCTTCGAGAAGTAGCCGGCGCGCTCAGCCTGCCTCGCCCACGTCGCCGCCGCCTGGTCCAACGGGAACGGCGGCACCAGTTCGGCATGGTAGTTCTTGTACTGAACCATCTCGCCGAGCATCAGGACCACCCGGTCGAGGGTGTGGCCGACCTGCCAGTGCGCCTGGTCGATGCAGACCCGCTGCGGGCCGTGGCCCTCGATGTTGGGGTGCAGGATCGGGGTGAGCCAGCGCAGTCCCGGCGGCACGCGCGGGTACTCCCGTCCGAGCTCGATCCGCACCCGGTGGTGGTCGCCGTAGACCGGGCGGCCGTCGCGTTCGGTGCCGACTATGCCGCGGCAGCGGAACGTCACCTCCCAGATCTCCGGCGGTCGCCCCGTCGCGGTGTCCAACGGCCGGGCCTCGATGAGGTCGCTGTTCTCGCTGAGCTCGAGCACCTTGCGGGCGTCGGCCCGCAGGCGCCGGTCGCGGGGGTTCGTCGTCCCCCCGGCGGGTGCGTTCATTTTCTCTCCTCGGTCTGCTGGGCAGCCGTCCGGACCGTGGCCGCCGGGTCAGGCGAAGCGCGCCGAACAGTTCGGCAGGGCGCAGTTGTCGGCGAAGACCATGCAGTCGCGGTGATGCGGATGGCCGGCGGTGCAGCGGGAGTACGGCTCGCCGGGGCCGATGGTGTCGCCGCAGACCTGGCACCCCTCGGTGCTGGTGCCGTCCCGCCGCATCTGCACGCGCGTCTGGCCCGCCGTCCTGGGCGGGCCGCCGCGGTTCGAGGACGAGTTCGGATCGACGATCCGGACCCGGCCGCGCGCCTCGGGCCAGGATCGTGGCGAGGGCGGCGTGCCGGGCCCCGACCGGCCGCGCTGATGCAGGTAGACCCCCATGCCCAGTAACAGCGCCATGGCCGGGATGAGGACGAGGGCGATCGCGTCCATCAGCGCGCGCGGTCCGTTCCGGCCCCGCGAGCGGCCGTCCCCTCGCTGACGCGGTAGCGGGTTTCGTGGTCGGTGCGCTCGGCGTCGCGGTCGCCGGTGAGCTCGAACCAGCGCGATCCGGCCGGCCCGCGCACCTCCACGACGTCACGGGGCGGGATCCCGGCGGCGGCGAGGAGGAGGTCGCCGTCCCGTGCGTCGAGCCGGTGCCGGAACACGGGCCGGCGCTCGTCGCCGCACTTCGGGCAGATCGCCGCCGACTGGCGGACGAGGCCCCGGGCCCGCCGGACGGAGCTGACACCGCCGCAGCCGGAGCAGTCGAACTCCCACACGCTGTCCCAGCGCAGCTCGACGGTGGCCGGCTCGCCGACCACCGGGACAGCCGCCGCGAGCAGGTCGGCGACGGTCGCCGTCCGCGCCCGCAACGGGGTCTCGACGACCGGGCCGTAGCTGACATGCGCCTCGCAGTCCGGGTCCTCCCGGCGCCCGCTGATCATGAGATCCGGCGCGCCGAGGTTGACCAGCATCCCCCGCCCGCCGACGACAGGACGCCCGTGCAGGACGTCCATCGCCAGGTGCACCTGGGCGGCGGCGATGACGGACGCCGTGGTGGGGGAGGTGGCGACCCGGCCGTGGGCGGCCGCGTCCACCGCGAGCTGACGGCAGGACGCCACGTCGTCCAGCGCCCGCCAGTCCTCGGGACCGAACCCGCACTCGTAGCAGGGGCCCTCCTCTGGGAGGAACGCCATGGCGTGGCCGTGCGGCCCCTGGGTGGCTCCCTCCACCCAGGGCACGCCGAGCGCCCGCGCGTGCCGGTTGAGCCACCAGCGCACCCGCCGGCTGTCGAGGCCGGCGATGATGACGTCCTGCTCCCGCAGGTAGCCCAGCCCGGCCTCGTGGACGACGTCCGCGTGCACGGCCGTGACCTCGACGTCGGGGTTGAGGTCGGCCAGGGTCTCGACGGCCGCGGACACCTTCGACACCCCCTCGTGCCGGGGCCGGAAGAGCACCGAGCGGCTCAGGTTCGACATCTCGACGGTGTCCCGGTCGATGATCGTGATCGAGCGGAAGTCGAGCATCGCGAGGTTCTTGAGGATCTCGTTCCCGAGCGCCCCGACCCCGACGACGGCAACCTTCGCGCCGTGCACGACCGACCGGTCCCACCAGCCGTCCAGCCAGGCGAGGCGGGCGTTGCGGTCCCGCGGATCGGGGATGCGCCGGCGCGGCTGGTTCAGTGCCATGCCGCGAAAGCGCCGGTGGCCGCGGAGGCGCCGGCGACCACGAACGGCGCGATCACGAGCGGGCTGTCCGCCGGCACACCGGCGTCGGACAGCGTCTCGTTGCCGGTGAGCTCCCGGCCGAGGCTCTTCGAGTGAATCTTGTAGACCACCGCCGACCCGTCGCTGCCGGTCGTGGGCAGCCCCAGCTCGGTCACGAACTCGGGGATGAGTTCCCCGATCGGTACGTCGTCCGGCATTTCGACGCCGGTCGTCGTGCCGGAGGGCTGGATGAGGGTCATGGGCACGTCGGCCATGGAGGTTCCTTCCGCTTCCGCACGGTTCGTCGCGTGGGTCAGCGACCGTCGCCGCCCGAAGTGACATCCCGAACTGACGGACCGAACCGGCGGGCCGGTGGCCGGTCCGCGGAGTGGACGGACTGTCATGCTTCTGTCCACCGGCTGGCAGGAAAATGTCGCCGCCGTCGGACCTGCCGCGGGAATGGTCTTTCTTCGCGATTCCCGCGCGGGGCATCCTGATTTGGCCGGCGTTCCGCCCGGGCCGTCAGCGCCCGTGGCCATTCACGGTGACCGGGCGCCGCCCGGTCACCGTGAATACCCTGGGCGAGTCTTCGTCAGACGACCCAGCGCAGGCCGTAACCGCGGCCCTGGCGGAGGTCGTGGAACTGCATGTGGACCTCCCCGGCACGGTCCACGCCGAGTCGGGGAAGCTGCGCGCTGTCGTCGTCGACCACGCGCGGCGGAACACCGTCCAGGACGAAGACCTCGACGCCGTCGGCCGCCTGCGACGGCGAGAAGCGCACCCGGATTTCGAACTCGGTGAGCCGGCCCAGCGGAACGCACACATAGTGCGGTGCCATCGGCGCTCCGTCGACCACGCGCAGCGCAATCCCGAGCTTGTGCCGGTCACCGGCCCGCAACGGGCCGGGGAGCTCGACGTGCAGCCGGAAATGGCTCGCGCTCGGCCGGTCCCAACCGAGCAGGATTCCGCCGTAGAGAATCTCGGCACCGAGATCGCGCCCGCGGCCGCCGCGGCTGCCGTCGGGGGGGACGCTCAGCTCGAGCGTCACCGTGTCGACCCCGTTGACCGTGGCCACGATGGTCCGCGCCTCTGTCGCCTCGGGCACGTCGCGGTCGAGGCGCAGCAGGGTGGACAGGCGTTCGGTGTACCAGGTGTCGCGCGTGGGGTTCCCGCGCGCCGCCTCGGGCCGGGCGCCCGGCGATTCGACCACGGCGGGGCCGTCCGCCGGCGGGCCGTCTGTCGGCGGGCCGTCGGCCGGCGGTTCGACCGCCGCCTCGGCAATCAGCGCGAGCGCCTCGTCGACGCGGCGCCGCACCGTGCGCCGGTCGCGTCCCCACTGGTCGCCGAGCCAGTCGAGCCGTTCGCTGAGGAACCGGTGCTGCGCCTGCGGGTGGATCCCGAAGAACACCTGCGCCGCGACAGCCAGATCATCCGGGATGTCCGGCAGCCGCTGCCGCAGCCAACGGCCCACGGCGGCCCGGTCCACAGCTGCCCCGTCCACAGCTGCCCTGTCCGTGGCTGCCTGATCCTCCGCGGTCAGGCCGGCCGCCCTCTGGTCCGCGGCTGCCCGATCAGCCGCCGCCCGGCCCCGGGTCGCCTGATCCCGGGCTGCCTGATCCCTGGCGGCCGAATCAACGCCGGTCTGGGCTGTGGTGGCCTGATCCGTGGCCCGTGGGGTGCCGTTGCCGGCGGCGGGCCGGTTCATCGTGGCGCGAGCCACGCCGTTTGGTGTTGCTCCGGGGCGGCCCGGTGCGTGCGCGCGCGTGCGCCCGTCCCGGCGAACCGCGAAGGTCAGCATCGGGCCTACCCGCGTCTCCACCGCCGGGGTGTTCAGCCCCCGCCCCCAGCCCAGCTTCTGAAGCTCCCCGGCCAGTCCGTCGCGGGTGAGAACACCCACGTCAGCCGGCGTGGACGGCGCCGGAGCGCCGTCGTTGAACCGCGCAGACCCGTCAGTCGGCACGCTTCCTCCTCCACCTTGGTTCAGTACGCGATCCGTCCACCGCCGCTCGGGTCCGTCCGGTCCTGGAACCGCGCCGGTGCACGGGTTCTCCCACCACGGCGGGCCCGCGGGCGCCCGTAGTGGGTTTCCCTGTTGTCGGCCCGCGTGCGCGCAGGCCTGACTGTCGGCCGCCCGCCCATGTGCGCGGTTCGGTGCCGGCCTGCTTCGGGCCGGCCGTCGCACCTGGGCGTCACGGCGCCGCACACGCGGTGTCAGCGGCCGTCGGCTAAATGATGATCACTCAAGATGTGTTCCCCCCGTTTTCTTCTGGTGCCGGTGGGATCCGGCGCCTGGCGATCCCATGGCCTCATGCCCCGCCGGGCTGTGTCCATGTCCTGTCCAGGTCCTGACGTGGTACGCGCGTCAATCCCGATTACCAGTATGCCGCCGGGTGCCCTTCGAGGTCCCCATGTCGTCGCGGTCTACGGCACAAGATGTGTGAGCTTTCCGCGCCGGGCGCCGCACTCCCCGCGGGACAGAAAAGTGGCAGTTCCGGGACACCGCAATTCGTCGTGTTGGCAGCATCTCGACGCTGGACTACAGTCCAGCCGGCGCCGGAGCCGTCCACTGCTCTTTGCGGAGGAGAAAGCGCATGACCCGTAAGCGGCCAGGACAGCGACCGGAACACGATCCCGGCCTCGGTGACACCGCATGGGGAAGGCCGTGGTGAATACCGGGGAGCCGGATCCTGCGGACCCACTGCTGCGCGCGCTGGCCGAGCACTGGGAGGACGTGCTCGCCAGGGCCGACGACGAGCAGCGGGCGCGACTGCACGGCCTGGTCGACGGCTCCCTCGAGCCCGACCCGGTGGATGCCCGCGCCGCACTCGCGGACGAGCTGCTGATGCTCCTGCCAGCGGATCACCCCCTGGTCGAGGTGCTGCGCACGGGCCCGATGCTCGCCCCGGGAGGCCTGGCGGGCGACAAGACCGGCCTGCTGGACGAGGGCTTCCGACTGATCCTGCGCGCGGCCGGCGACGACCCGGGTGGCACTCCCGCTCCCGCTCCCGCTCCGGCTCCGGCTCCGCGACAGGAGCCGGGCCACACCGCCCTGCCGGCTCTCGACGAGTTCGACCGGCAGGTCCAGGCCAGGCTGCTGGCCCTGCCGTCCCTCAGCCCGGAGGAGCTGCGTGCCCGGGGCACCGACCCGGACGACCGCCGGCTGATCCGACTGGCCCACCCGGACAGAGGAGACCAGTTGCCCGCGTTCCAGTTCGCCGGGTCCGGCCAGCCGTGGCCGGTCGTCCGGCAGGTGAACGAACGGCTCGACGCCGAGGCCGATCCCTGGGGCGTCACCTGCTGGTGGATCGACCCGCACGCGCGGCTCGACGCCGCCCCGGCCGAGCTGATCGGCCTGGACCGCAAGCGGGACGCGCTCCTGCTCCGGGCCGCGGCAGCCATGGCGGTGGACTGATGCCGGCCGGCGTGCCGCCCAAGGACGGCCAGGCTCAGCCCCGGTACCAGGAGGTTCCCGCCGGCACCCTGCTGTGGCGGGTGACCGGCGTCGCGGACGGGCAGTCACCGGAGCCGGAACCGTCCCTGTTCCGCTCACCCGTCCGCGACATGGAGGAGGACAGCCTGCGCTGGGGCGGCCGGTTCGACGCGACCCCGGACTGCCCCTACCCGTACTGCTACGCCGCGTTCGACGACCTCACCGCACTGTGCGAGGTGCTGTTGCGGGACGTCCCCTTCAACTCGCCGCAGCGGTACCTGCCCGCGAGCGCGGTCACCGGCCGGAGCCTGGTGCTGCTGGAGACGCTCCGGCCGTTGCGGCTCGTCAGCCTGCTGGCCGCCGCCGACCTGGCCGCTGCCCGTCAGGACACCTGGCTGGTGCACACCGACCACACCAACTACCCGGTCACCCGGCTGTGGGCGCACTGGCTGCGCGACGGTGAGGACACAGCGGGACAGGGCCCACCGGCGGGCCTGGTGTGGCCGTCGAAGCGCCACCCGAGCGGCCAGGCCGTGCTGCTGTTCGGTGATCGGTGCGGGGACGCCGTCACCTACTCCCCGTTCGGCGCCCGCCCGCTGGACGACGAGGCCGGCCTGGACTGGCTGAACCGACGGCTCTCGCTGCTGCGCACCCGAGTCAACCGGCCGCGGGCCAGGCCGGCGGCGTAGGCACGCTCGTCCGTCTGCAGTAGGCGGGCCCGGCGACGCCGCCGGGCCCGCGGCCGACTCCGCTGAGCCGGCCCGGCCGAGAAGGGGAGGCTCGTGGAACCCGCCGACTATTTCGCGTCGAACTCCGCCGACCTGCAGGAATTCGTACGAGTGCTGCCGGCACTGCGGGACCTGGGACCCGTCGCGTCCGGTCTTCCCGAGGGAGATCCAGGACGGGGCCGGCTGCGGATACTGTCGGCGGCGGCAGGCCTCTTCGAGGCGATGATGCAGGGCCGGTGGACGGAGACCGAGGACCAGCTGCTGGCCGGCATCAAGCAGGAGGCGGACCGCGGTATCCGTACGGACACCGGCGAGGACGACACGCTCGGGGCCCGCGGCATCCTGGCCCTCGGCCAGGCGTTCCGTTGCCTCCGGCCGACCGCGCGCCCCGAGGACCAGGCCTCGACGGCGGAGATCGAGGACGCGGTCGCGGAGCTGGACGCTGTGCTCACGGCCATGTCCGGCGCCGAGTCCCTGCCCGCCAGTATGGCGGGCGTCGTCGCCATGGCCGCGCCGGCCCGGTGGATCACCGGGACGTTGCTGCTGGAGCTGGCGCGGCGGCAGTCCGAGGCCGCGGGGAAAGGGTCCGGCGAGGCGCGTGCGGCAGAGGCGGCACTACTGGCCCGAGCACATCAACAGTTCGCGGGAGTGTCCCTGGAGAACCTTCCCATAGGCGCGGACACCATCGCCATGCTGAATCTGATGGTGCGGCAGATGCCGGGCGCCGGTGGGGACGCGCCGCGGCCCGGCACCGGCGCGCCGCCGCCGGCTTCGGCTCCGCCGGCTTCGGCTCCGCCGGCTTCGGCTCCGCCGGCTTCGGCTCCGCCGGCTCCGGCGGCGGCGGACGAGCGCACGACCGAGCCCGCTGCCGCGCCGCCCGTCACGCCCTCCGTCGAGCCCTGGCAGGACGCACCGGACAGGCCCGAACACGGGCCCGAGGAGCCAGTGCCCGTCCGGCCGGAGCAGCTCGCCGTGCACGAGACCAACGTGCACCGGCTGCGCGAGCTGTGTGGCCAGGTCGGCGAAGGCGATCGAGGGCGGACGGCACTCCTGCTCGGCCTGGCGGTCGCGGACCTCGCCGGTCACCTGCCCCAGGACGACGACCGGCTGCCCGAGCTGGCCCGGGAGGGTCTGCTGCGGCTTGCCGAGCCCGATCTCGGCGAACAGCCACCCGCCATGGTGATCGCGGTCGAGCGTGGCCGGGCGCGGCTGGCGGCGTTCCTGCCCGCGGATCCACATCCTGGGTCCGGGGCACCCGATCCTGGGTCCGGGTCACCCGCCGCGGGCGGTGGGCCGGTCGGCGCCGCCGCCGCGCCGCCCTCGACCGCCGCGCCGCCCTCGACTCAGGCCATGTCGGCGGGTTCCTTCCGGCTGCAACAGCCGGATCCGACGTGGGACGTCGACTGGGCCGCCATGCGGCACACCGCCGAATGGTCCCACAACACAGCCGAGCTGTTGCGGTTCATGACCCCCAGGCTGTCTGGCGACTATCAGTCGCTGAGTCGTGATGCTCTGCGGTTGATCGACCTGGCGGGCGTGCCTGGCGCTGAGGCGATGACCGGCGAGGCCCTCACCGGCTACCTGGGCAGTCTGCTTGCCGGCGCCGAGGGATTGGGGCTGTCCGGCGGGGAGGTTGCCTTCACCAGGGCAATGCAGATGGTGACCCGGTTCAGCGCCTGCTGGGCCGCTACGGAGGCGGGCGAGCCCGCGGACTGGCCCGCGGGCGCCGAGGTCGATGAGATCATCTCCAGTCTCGAGGTCGGGGACGACCCCATGCGCGGCATGGGACCCGCTTTCGACGGCTTGGCGGGGATGAAGGGGTTCCTACGCGCGGCACTGCTCCTGGGCAGGATCGGGATGGACCTCCGCGACGGCGTGGGCGATCGGGATGTGTCCTGGTACGACGACACCATCCGGCGGTTGACGGGGGTGCGAGAAGAGCTGGTCACGCCGCCCCCGGCCTTCGCCAGCATGCTCCTCCCGATGGTGGGAACCGCTGACCGGCTCGTGGGAGCCCTCGAACTGGCGCGTGATGCGGTTCGTCGGCGTGGCACCGTCCCGTCCGCTCCTCCAACGAAACCACCGCGGCCGACTCCCCGGCCTGTTCCGTCGGTCCCACCTGCTCCGGCCCCTCCGGTCGCCGCACCTGCTCCGGCCCCTCCGGCTGCCACACCCGCTCCGCCTGCGACACCCGCTCCGCCGCGGCCAGACCCACGGCCGGTCGCCGGGCAGGACCCCGATCACGTAGCGGCAGCCATGCTGGACGAGGTGGGCGGCGGTTTCGCGCGGGCGCGAGCTGTGGCCCGCAATGCTGAGGAAAGCCGCGATCCGGACGACATCGCGGCCGCGGTCGACGCGCTGCGCGCCGTCCGGCGCGGCCTGCCCGCCGGCCACCCCGACCACGCCTCCGTGCTCAGCTCACTGGCCCGGATGCTGGGCCAGCGGGCGATGCTGACCGGCTCCCCCCGGGATCTGACCGAGGCGCTCGACGCGGCCGTCGAGGCTGTCCGGGCCATGGCCGGGGACGAGCCGCGGACCGCTGTCGCACCACTGCTCGGCTTTCTCGTCGCCGCCGTCGTCCAGCGGAACACCAGCGGTCCGTTCGCCCGGGCGGAGGCGGCGCTGCGGGCGGCCCAGGCCGCCGCCGACCCCGCGGACGGCCAGCTGGCGGTGACGTTGAGCGTGGCCATCGGCGTCGCCGGTGGCCTGCGGGAGCGGGCAGGGGCGGGTGCGCCGGCTGACGGAGGGGACGGCGGGACACCGCGGTCCGCCCGGCTCGGGTTCGCCGCCGTCGAGCGGATGCTGCCCGCCGGAGATCTGACCGCCGGGTGGTACACGCAGGCACGGGAGCTCTACGTGTGGGCGGTCGCGGAGGCGATCTACCACCGAGATCGTGAGGCCAGCGAGGTTGCGCTGCGGACGGCCGGGCGGATGGAGAAACTGCTCGCCGACGATCCGGCCCTGGCCGAGCGGCTGGCCAGCAGTCCGGGCGGATCACGTGGTCTCGCCGGGCCCGGCCTGCCGGGCATCCCAGGTGCGGAGGAGCACGACGAGCTGACGGGGCTGAAACTGATGCGGGGTGTGCTGACGACCCTGGGCGACGGAGGGCCGCTCGCAGAGATGATCTACGAGTCCGCCGCGCGTGGACGACCTGAGCGTCCGGAATCCCCCGCGCCGTCCGCGTGGGCCGCGGCGCCCGGCCCCGATCCACTGCCGGACGAGGACAGCCGCCAGTTCGCCCGCCGCGGCCTCGCGCTCGCCGCCGAGACCCTCGGCGATCTCCAGCCGGGAGCGCGGTCAGGGCGCCGGACCGGCCGCCCCGACCGGCCGCGGCCCGAGTTGCTGCGTGCCGCCACCGCTGATCTGCACGCGGCCCTCGCCGGCGCCCTGGCCGACTCCGACCTGCGGATCGAGGTCGACGGCATGCTCGGGTGCTGCCTCGCCGAGCTGTACCGGCAGCAGGTGGCGGACCCGTCGGCCGTGACGGGTCCGTGTGCCGCCGCCGTGGCCAACGGCGTTGCCGGCGATCAGCCTGCCGGCCCTGCCGGCCCCGGCGGGAGCCGGGCGCTGGCGATGACGCTGCTCGACGCGGTCGAGCACCTCAGCCGCTCGCTGTCGATCAGTCCGCACGTCGAGCCGAGTGCCGCGCGGGCCGATCTGATGGACGTCCTGGCCTGGTGCTACCAGGAGCTGCACGAGCGGTCGATCCGGCCGGGCGCGCGGCTCGACGCGCAGCGCACGGCCGAGGCCGCCGTGCGGGAACTGGCGCGTTGCGTGCTGATCGACGACCATCCGGCGCGGGCGATGGAGGCGGCGACGCGGGCGAACGAGACGGTGGCCCGGGCCGTCGACTGGTGCCTGGCCGACGGTCAGCACGACGCCGCCGTGCGTATCGCCGAGGCGGGCCGCGGCCTCGTGCTCGCCTCCGCGGCCATCACCGGCCGGGTGGAGGAGCTGCTGCGTGGCGCGGGACACGACGATCTCGCCGACGGATGGCGCCGCGGCGACACGCCGGGCCGCCTCGCCGGCCTGAACGGACTGTGGAACATCGGGAGCAACGGTGCTCCGCCGTTGTTGACCCCGTCGGCGGACGAGATCCGAATGATGCTGACCGGCACGACGCTGGACGCCGTCGTCTACCTGATCCCGCCGACGACGACCGAGGAGGGGGCTGGCGGCGAAGCGGCGGCCGGCGGCGAGGCGGGGGGCCGAGGGCAGGGTGGCGATCCGGGGCCGGCACGGCGTCCGTTCGCCGCGGGCTGCCGGGCTCTCGTACTGCGGGCCTTTTCCCGGGAATCGGCGGTCATCGACCTGCCCGGTGTCGAGACCGGGCCCGGCTCCCCGATCGACCGGTATCTGGCCGCGTTCGGCCAGGCGGTGGACGACTTCGACGACACGATCCGCTATCCCGACGGTTTCCGCGGCTCGCCGTCGGGACAGCCGTGGGCGGACGCGCTGGAGGAGCTCGGGCGCTGGGCTCACACCCACATCGTCGGCCCGCTGGTCGAGCACACCCGCGGCTGGGCACTGGGGCGGACCCCGCACATCGCGCTCATCCCCCTCGGCGAGCTGGCCGCCGTCCCCTACGCCGCCGCGTGGACGCCCGATCCCACCGTCGCGGGCGGGCGCCGGTACGCGGTGCACGACCTGGTACTCACCCACGCGGCCTCGGCCCGCCTGCTGATCCAGACCGCCCGCCGGCCCCGGCAGGACCTGACTCGGCGGGTGGTCTTCGTCGTCGACCCCGCCGGGACGTCCCCCTACGCGAGGGACACCGCCAAGAGGCTCGTCGGTCGGCAGTACCCGAACGCGGAGTTCTACGGCCGCAAGGACGCGCCCACCGGGCTCGCCACGGACGACGCCGTGCTCGGCGCGCTGCCCCGCGACGACCAACCGGGCGCGTCACTGCTCCACCTCTACACCCACGGCGCGTTCCGTCCCGGCGACGGCTCCGGCGGCGACGCCCCGACCGCGGCCCTGCAGACGCTGGACGGCTGGCTCCCGCTGACGCGGATCCTGAGCCAGGCCAGGAACCGGCCGCCGGACGCGACCGGCGGCCTCGTCGTGACGAACGTCTGCCTGACCGACAGCACCCGGGTCCACTTCGACGAGTCGGTGACCCTGGCCACCGCGATCCTCGTCGCGGGCGCGACCGGCGTCATCGCCACCCGCTGGCCGGTCGACGACGACACCGGCTCCGTGCTGACCTACCGCCTGCACTACCACCTGCACATGGGCTACCCCGCCGCGGAGGCGTTGCGGCGAGCCCAGCTCGACCTGCTCACGCCTGGTCCGAACAGTCGGCTGGGTCTGCATCCGCATCTCGCCGCGCTCCCGGACGCACGGCTGAACCACCCGACCAGCTGGGCCGGCTTCGTCCACCACGGAATCTGAACGCCGGGGCCGGGCCGCCACGACCGGCCCGGCCACCTGGCCGTCAGCGGGTTCCGGGGTCGCGGTCCTGGCTGCCCAGCGTCTCGAAACGGTCGAAGTCGACCCGGTCGAGGTTCGCGAGCATGTCGAGCTGTTGACGGACCAGCTCGGTCCTCGCCGCGGAGTCGCCGTCCGGATGGAGGGCGTTCGGCGCGGTGAAGTGGTACCTGGCGAGGGCGAGCCGCAGGCTGCGACTTTCCAGCAGTATGCGGAAGACCGCCTCGTTGCTCAGCATCTGCGCGAGCGACACGGCCGGCCGCCGAAAGAAACTCGACACGAGCTGGACGGCTGACAGCCCCAGAACCAGCATCGGCACGAGCAGCGGAACGCTGTCGGGCCGCAAGGAGGAGATGACCGCCAGCGTCACGGAGGAGCCCAGCGTAAGGATCCCGCAGGCGATGAGGAACGTGTTGGTGAAGTTGACCAGCCGTACTGTCGTGCGCAGCCGGCCGGCCATCTGCTGGCGGTAGCCGCGGAGCATCGTCTCCTCGTAGGAGACGATGCTCTGCCTGTCCCGGAAGTACTGGGCGTAGTCGGCGAAGGCGATGGCCGCCATCGCGGAGGCCGGTTCCTCCTCCGGGTCCTCGTCGCTGCCGAGGAAATGGGCGAGGTCGCTGACGCCGTGCATCACCTCGACCCGCAGCACCTTGTGCGCGAAGTCCAGCGCGGCGAGATGGCGGTCGAGCGTCACACTGGCGGTCAGCGAGTCCGACACCACCAGGTGCTTCGGAGCGAAGGCGACACGGAGGCTCTGCAGCAGGATCTGCACCTTGATGTCGGTGTACACGCCGACCACCGCGATCCGCACGTTGTCGGCACCGGCTGACTCGATAATCGGTTTCAACGTGTCCATGAGCTCGCTGTGTTCACCCGAGGCATGGTCGTTGAGGTCGAACAGACTGTTCGAATGGATGTGGTGAACCACCAGCGACCCGGATCTGCTGCCATCGGAGGACCACCTGCCGCGAGTCGGCTCCGGGTGCGCGCTCCGGCGACGTGTGCCGGTCGGGTCGAGTAAACCGGTCAGCGCGCTCGGGTAGTCCGCCCCCCAGGTTCCGGCCTCGCAGTGCGGGCCGTAGCCGCGGCGCTCGAGGTCGTACTCGTCGCTCGGCACGTGCCAGTCGCGCACGTTCACCAGATGCAGCTCGCCCTCGCCGCGGCCGCGGAGACGTTCGCCCGCCGTCGCCGCGAGAAGCCGGCCGAACGGGCTTCTCCGGATCGTCCGGTCGTCGATGGTCCGGCGGTTCCCGCGCTGCTCGAAACCACCTCGACCGGACGGCAGGAAAAGTTTGCCGACGGCATCGTCCGGCAGCCTGAGCCGGCAGTTGAGATTGAAGAGGAAGTCGTTCTGCACGCACTGCGTGATCAGGATGTATTTCGCCTCGTCGCCTGGCATCGCGTCTTCGAACCTCCGAGCCGGCCGTGTGTCGGACCGTGGTGACGGCTTACCGGCTACGCTTGGTAGCCAGTCGTGGAGCAAGTTGCCCGAGCGGAACGGGGATAACTCGGACCATACCTGATGTCCGGATCTTGTCCCAGTACGGTCCTTCATTCCAGAAGTTCCCGGGGAAACTGGAGGCGCAACCGTTCCGATTACCACCGTCGAAACTGGAGCGTTCCTGTTCCGGTTTCGTGGCGAAGAACTGGAGGTCTCGCGCATCACGGATAGCCGTGATAACAATTGCGTCGTGCGGTCCCGCCTTCGGTGGCCGCCCGCGCCGGACGGCGTCGCAGTGGAGGCTGATGCATGACCCACAGGCCGGACGATCCCTCGTCGGTGCACCCGGGCCGCCCGCCCGCCGGCGCACCGCATGACGGGCCGCCACGCGCGACCGAGACCGGTTCCGGTCGCGCCGCGGGGCCCCCCGAGCGGATCGATCCGGACCGAGCTGCCGGTCGCGGGGTCGATACGGGGGGCGGCCCCGCGGCCGGCTTGAACGAAGCCGCCGGTGGACCGGCCGGTTCACCGGCCGGCGAGGCTGTCGATGACGCTGCCCACCAGCTCGTGGAGCGCGGGACGGAGCTGTTCGACCGCTACCGGCGCGGCGGCCCCGACGTCGAACCCGCCAGCGTGCTGGACTCCGCGATCAGCCTGCTGACCGAGGCGTTGCGGCTGCTCCCGGCCGAGGACGACTGCCGCCCGTCCGTCAGCGCCCGCCTGGCTACCGGGCTGATGCTCCGCTACTCCCGGCACCACTCCGGCCCGGCCGACCGCGACACGGCGATCCGCCTGCTCGAGGAGGTGGTGGCACTCGTCGACGTCGACCCGGGGGAGCTCGCGGTTGCCCGGCTGCAACTCGCTGGGCTGCTGCTCTTCCGTGTCTTCCCGGAGGACCATCTGGCGTTCTTCCGCGAGACGTCCAGCGCGATGATTGCGGGCGGGGCGTTCGGCCCGGACTTCCTGCGTGACGCGCGAGCGCTCGACATCCAACCTGCCGGCGTGGCGGCGCGGGACGACGTGGAGCGCGCGATCCAGCATCTGCAGACGCTGGAGAGCACCGGTGCCGTACCCGAGCACCTGCGGGGCGCGGCGCAGAGCCTGCTGGGCGGCGCCCGGGTTGTGCGAGGGATGATCCTGCTCTCCGGCGCCGGGCTGTGGACGGAGGGCGACGCAGCCCCGGCTGCCCGTGCGGCGCGGTCCGGGGAGCCTCCGGCCCTGGGCATGAGCCCGGATCGTCGACCCGAGGCAGCCCCGGAGCAGCCCGCCGCCTCCGCGGAGTCGCTCGAGGACTTCGGGGAGCTGATCGGGTCCGCCGCGGGCCTGCTCGCCGACGCTCCCGCCTTCGCCGGGAAGGAAAAATACATCGATCTTCTCAACGGGCTGGGGGTGGTGCTCTCGAAGAAAAGCCGCCTCCCGGCGGATCCGTCCGAACTGGGCGGCCTGATCGACGGGCTGGACCGGCTGGCGGAGCTGTTCCCCGTCGACGAGTCGTCCGCCGAGCCGGCGCTGGAGATCCTCGGGAGGATTCGCACGCGCCGGTCGCAGATGACCGGGTCGATTGACGACATAGATGCCTCGCGCGAGCTGTTCAGCCGGCGTCTCGCCGGGATGGACGAGGACGACCCCGACCGGGCTGTCGCGCTTCGCCAGCTGTTCGGGGCGACGGTGAGCGCCGCCGCCTCTCATATGGACCCCTCGTTGGTACGGGAGGCGAACGACCTCGCCCGGCAGGTCCTGGCCAGCTGGAACGACCAGCCGCCGCAACCTGGCAGCGCGGCGGCGGAGGACCTCGCCAAGGACCGCTACCTGGCCGGGGTCGCGGGCATGCTCGCCGCCATCACCGAGCAGTCGGACCCGGCGAGTGCCGAGCGGGAGCGTCTCGCGGCGCAGGGCCTGCTGGAACAGGCGTACGCCGATCTCCCGACGGGAAACGATCTACGCGTGTCGCTGGTGGGCACGATCGGTGCGTTTCTCAGCGAGCGCGGACACCAGTACGGGGTGTACGACGACGTCCTGACCGCTCGGGATTTTCTTGGTCAGGCACGCTCGATCATCGAGAGTTCGCGGGAGACGGGTCTCGGCGTCGACGATCTGGACGAGTCGATGGTCGAGGCTGTGAGCGCCTACGTCCAGCTACAAAACGCGCTGCACCGAGAAAAGGCGGCAGGACAGGACAGGACCGCGTATATCGCGGCCATCGAGCAGGCAGCCCTGGCGCTGCGCGAGGCGATGGACCGGGTGCCGCGGGGTTTCATCCTGGCGCCCACGCTGCGCCTTGGCCTTGGCCTCGCGATCCTCTCGCTGGGACAGGCCCAGGCAGACGCGGCGCGGATACGCGAGGGCCTCGTCCTGATGGAAGCGGCCGCCGACGATGGTGCGGACGAGCAGGCGCCTGGGCCTCCCGCCCTGCGCAGGCAGATCGTCATGGGCGCGGCGCTCGCCGCCCTGGCACACGCCGCGCTCGACCAGGACCTCGCCGCGCTCGACGCCGCGATCGAGCGGATCCGCGTACTGCTCGCCGGCGGTGCCCCGCTCCGCCTGCAACAAGCTCGCCTGCACGTCGGGCTGGGGCTCGCCTACGGCCTTCGGCACGAGCTCAGTGGTGACCCCGCCGACCTGGACCAGAACGTGGCCGCGCTGCTTGACAGCGTCGGGGCGGGAGCCGGTGACCCCGGTATCGCGAGAGCCGCCGAGACGCAGTGGGCGCTGTACCGGGCCCTGCGGCAGCGCGGCAGGGCGGAGGACCACGGCCGTGGCGTCCGCGCCGGCCTGGCCGCGCTGCGGACGGGTGTCGCCGACGTGCTGCTCCAGCATGACGTGGCCGACCGCCTCGCCGTGGCCAAGCAGGCCGCGGCGCGGGCGATCGAGGTCAGCCGCTGGCTGCTGCACGAATGCGCGCGGTGCCGGCGCGACGCGGACGCGGCGGCGACGGCCTGGGCCGCGCTCGAGCTGGGCCGTGGCCTGGTCCTGCACGCGGCGACGGCGACGGCGACCGCCGCCGAACTCCTCGACGCGGCCGGCCATGCCGACATCGCCGCGCAGTGGCGGGCCGCCCCGCCGCTGCCCGTGGCCAGACCCGTCGACCCGGACACCGGCGCCGCGGGCATCGACCTCGCCACCGTCCTGCTCGAGATGCCCAGCGACCTGCGCCTGCGCGCGCTGGACGCGCTGCGGCAGGCCCCGGCCGGGTCCCCGCTCGAGACGCTGCTCGAGGCACCCGCCCTCGATGACGTCCGCGGCGCGCTGCGCACGGTGGGCGCGGAAGCGATGATCTACCTGCTGCCCGGCGCCGAGGACTCGCCCGGGTACGCGCTCGTGCTCGCCGTCGACGGGGACCGGGCGGCCGGGGACTGGGTGACCGTCGACCTGCCGGGCCTGACCGACCGGGCCGGCGGGGAGCTCGACCGCTACGTCACGGCGCACAGCGCCTACCTCGAGGCCGCGCCGCCCGGGTCCGCCGAGCCGCCAGGGACGGCTGATCTGCCCGGGTCAGCCGCGCTGCCCTGGCCAGCGGTTCCCGGCGGGCTGGACGACCGGCGCCAGGCCTGGCGGTCGGCGCTGGGCCCGCTGTGTGACTGGGCCGGCGAAGTGGCCATGGGACCGCTGCTCGACTGGCTGAGCGCCCGGCGGCCCCAGGACGCCGCTGACCCGCCGCGGCTGGTGCTGGT
The DNA here is from genome assembly GCF_023242985.1 of Frankia sp. Mgl5. Classification (NCBI taxonomy): domain Bacteria; kingdom Bacillati; phylum Actinomycetota; class Actinomycetes; order Frankiales; family Frankiaceae; genus Frankia; species Frankia sp. Mgl5. The sequence goes on from NZ_JALKFY010000002.1 coordinate 187,884, forward strand.
CCCGTGCGGGCGGCTCGGTGCCGTCCCGTGGCATGCCGCCCGGAGCGCGGCGGCCGGCGGGCGGCTCGCCGTCCAGGACGCCGTGATCTCCTACGCGGCCAGCGCGCGCCAGTTCGTGGAGACCTCCGGGCGGGTCCTGCCGCCGCCGGGGGCCCGTCCCGTCGTCGTCGTGCCGGACGCGTCGCTGTCGTTCGCCCGTGTGCTGGCCCGCAACCTGGTGGGCAAGGTCTACCCGGACGGCCGGCTGTACGGGCCCGCGCTGTCCGGGGCGCCCGGGCGCGGCACCCCCGGGGAGATCCTGGAGCACATGCCGGGCGGGGCCATGCCCGCCTCGTTGCTGCAGCTGGGCGCGCACGCCACGGTCGAGAAGGACGACCCGCTCGCCTCCTACGTGCGGCTGGCGGCGCCGGCCTCGCTGGAGGCCGAGCCGCCGCCGAGCGGGGGGAACCTCACCGTCGGCGAGATCCTTTCCCAGGCCGATCGAGTCCTTCCGGCCCGGCGGACCGGTACGACGGCGGCTGACGCGGCCGGGCCGGCGGGCCTGGTCGTGCTGTTCTCGTGCGCCAGCGATGCCAGCGACTCCGACCACGACGAGGCCCTCGCGCTGTCGACCGCCCTGCTCGCCGCCGGATGGGCCGCGGTGATCGCGGCCCGCTGGAAGGTCCTCGACCTGCGTACCTCGATCATGATGTTCATGTTCCACCGCCATCTCGGCGACCTGGCGCGGACCAGGGGAGCGATCCTGCCCGCCGAGGCGCTACGCCAGACCCAGCTGTGGATGCTCGACGGGAACCGGGTGGTCCCCGACGACATGCCGCCGCTGCTGGCCGGGCCGGCACGGGAGGCCCGGCTGGGCGGGCGCCGCCAGGATCTTGAGCTCGACGACGTCTGCTCCTGGGCCGCGTTCACCGCACAGGGCCGCTGACACAGGGCCGCTGACACCGGGCCGCACGGACACGGGCACCACGCGGGGACGGGTAACGGGCCGGCCGGACCTGGCATCGAGAGGAGGACCCGAGATGTCCGTGCGACGGGCCATCGACGAGCTGCTGCGCGACCGGGCCGAGCTCGCCCGCCGGCTGGCACCCGGCGGAGCCGAGCTCCTGGCGGCCGGCCTGCGCGGGATCGCCGCGGCTCGACGGACCGAGGACCAGCTGGCGCTGACCGTCGACCTGATCGGGGATCTGGTCCCGTATCTGCCCGCCGACGATCCGCTGGTCGTGGCGTTCATGATCGATGACACCGAGGCCTACGCCGGAGCGCCCACCGCCGCCGCCGCACTGCGCCGGCTGATCGCCGACATCGACGCACGCGGGACGCTGCCCGCCCCCGGTCCTGCACCCGAGGTCGGCCCGGGACCCGGGGCGGCGGACCGGTTCGGGAGCCTGGGGGAGGATCTGGAGCTCGTGAACGCCGTCCGGCGTGACCTGCTCGCGGCGCCGGCCCGCACGGCGGGCGAGCTGCGCGAGACCGGCGGCGACCCCGACGCCCCGGGCCTGATCCGGCTGCGCCGGGCCGGCGGCATGATCCAGCTCCCGGCCTTCCAGTTCGACGAGCGGCTGCGCCCGCGGCCGGTGGTCGTCACCGTGAACCGGCTGCTCGAGGCCGAGGCCGACCCGTGGGGCGTGGCCTCCTGGTGGCTGGACCGGAACTCCTGGTTGGGCGGCGCACCGGCGGATCTTGTCGGCCGCGTTCCCGACGGCGACATCATCGCCGCCGCCCGGGTGGATCTGGAGGGTGCCTGAGATGCCGCCAGGGCTGCCACCGAACGAGTTCGACGGCCAGGTGCGGGCCGCGCTGATCCCGGCCGGGACGGTGCTGTACCGGGTGCACGAGGCGCGCCGCCCGGCGCACGCCTTCAATCCCACGCCGGCGCCGCCCGCGCCGGGCGGCGGGCGCTTCGACGGCACCGCCGAGCATCCCTACCGGTACCTCTACGCCGCCCCGCGGGCCGCGACCGCGGTGGTCGAGCGGCTGGTCCGCAGCCGCGAGTTCGACGGCACGCGGCGCCTGCTCAACCGCACGGCGCTGCGCGGGATGCGGCTGTCCGCCATCGAGGTGCGACGTGAGCTGCGGCTGATCAGCCTGGTCAGCGCGGTGGATCTCGCCACGGTCTGCCAGGACGACTGGCTGGTGCAGGCCCCCGAGCGCGAGTTCGGCCTGACCCGGGCCTGGGCGCCCTGGCTGCGCGAGCGGGATCCGACCGCGGCCGGCCTCGTCTGGCAGTCACGGCGGGACAGGCCGCACACCTGTCTCATGCTCCACGCCGACCTCCACAGCGTGGACGGCGCGAGCCCGGTCGGCGTGGACGTCCAGGCCGCGGTGGGCACGCACGACCTGCCCCACCTCGATCTGGACTCGCCCGCCGGCCATCGGTGGCTCAACAGTGTCCTGCGGCCCTACCGCACCCAGATCACGTCGGACGAACCCGCCGCGTTCTGACCCGAGCCCCGCCGACAGGGCGCCGCGTTGACGGCCGCCGGCCGCCGGCCGGCGGGACTCGCCCGGGACTCGCCCGGCCGGCGCCCCGATCGCTCCCGGGTTCGCGCCCGGCTTCCTCGTCACGCTGGAAAGGAGGGCAGGCGGCAGGGAGGAGGTGTGCGGTGGAACCCCACACCCGGTAGCCGACATGCAGCACCCTGCCGGCCGTAGTTCGGCCGGCCGCGACCCTGCCGGCCGCGACCCTGCCGGCCGCGACCCGTCGGCGTCAACCCGGCGGGACCGGCCGGCGGGCAAGGCCGGCGAGGATCACCTGGATCACCTCGGCGTCCTTGGCCACGAAATGGATCTGCCACGAGCCGTCCGCCGCGAGCTCGAGGTCGAGCGCGCCGAGGATCCAGGCCAGGCTCGACGCCGGGAGGAGCCCGCCGCGTCCCGCGCCGAGCAGCGGCAGGCAGATCGAGCGCAGCGGCGGATCGAAACGGGCCCGTTCCCGGCGGGCCAGCTCGAAGACGGCGCCCACGGCACGCGCGACCGCCCCGGGATCGGTGTCGTAGTCGTTGGACCCGGCCCGCGGCGTCGCCACCGCCGCATGGTAGATCCGCCTGATCCCCCGCCGGCCCAGCTCGCCCGACGAGGTCGGCGCGATCGTCCCGCCCGGCACGGCCAGCCCGGGCTGGCCGTTCGCGAGCATCCAGGCACCCAGCTCGGCCCCGACGACGTCGTCCAGGATGCCGCCCGCCGGGTTGCGCACAGCGGCGGCCCGGCGCAGACACGCCGAGATCGAGCTCTTGAACGTCAACGGCACCTCGAAGTACGTGTTGGTCGGCGACACGACGACGTCGATCGCACAGAGCAGGTCGACGGACGCGTGATGGACGGCGACCTCGGCGGGCCGGCCCCCGAGCGTGGCCGTGACGACCGTGGCCCCCATCACGGCGTCCGGCGTCCCCGCGGTGTCGGGCAGGCCGGCGGGCGTCCCGGTGCCGGAGCGGGTCCCCACTCCGGACGGCTCGGATGGCTCCGGCGGCTCGGCCCGTTTCTCCCGGCACAGCGCGAGGATCTGGTCGGCGGTGTGCCGGATGATCAGCGGCTCGTGGTGCTTGCGGAACCGCTCGGCCCCGACGCCGTAGAGCTGGGCTCCCCGGCGCCTGCGGTCCTGACCGGGCCAGTCCCGCGTGCCGGGCAGCAGCCCGAAGGTGAAGGCGGCCACCTCGGCCAGCCGCCCGCCGTCCAGCCGGTCGACCGCCGCGCGCAGCAGCGTCTCGACGGCGGACGGCGAGCGCGCCCCGGCACCAGGCACGTCCGCGTGCAGGGCCGCGGCCCACAGGGGCTCGGCGTCGACCTCACGCAGCCGCAGCAGCCCGCGCTCGCGGACCCGCTTCAGCGCGCCGACGAGCTCGTCATGGGTCGGTTCCGGCGGGGGCGGCGGTTCCCGGCCGGCCGGGAACCCGCCCCGGGGGCTCGGGACGTCCGTAGCGGTCATCGTCGAGCTCCTCCGCCAACCTCGCGGCTTCCAGAACCTCGCGGCTGTCAGGCGGATAGTACTTCTCCCGCAGGCGAAACGAGGCCCGAGCGGCATCGAGCGCGGTGCCCCGGTCTGTGTCGGCGAGCGCGCGGGCGAGGAGCAGCTCGGCCCAGCCGGCGGGCAGCGACGGGTGGACACCCGGGGCGAGCTCGATCACCAGCCGGACGTCGTCCGCCGCCTCCACCGCCCGGCCGGCGAGGAGAAGCGCGTGAGCGTGCAGGAGGAGGGCCCGCAGGGTCGGGGCCGCCGCCGTGCCGAAGCGCCGCGTCCGTTTCGCGGCGACGGAGCGGGTGATGACCTCCACATCGGTGGCGAGCCCCGCCGACGCCTCGCCCGGCCGCTCCTCGATGGAACGGATCATGGTATAGGCCAGGATCGCCTGCACGGTGAGGGTGAAGGGGTGGTCCGCGCCGAGGTCGGCGACCGCCGCGTCCCGCTCGGCCGACAGCAGCCGCCGGGCCAGGTCGAGGTCACCGGGCCCGTTGCGCTCCCGGATCGCCTTCGCGTGGTTGACCCGGCTCATCCTGGTGAGGTGGGCATCCGGGCCGTGCAGACGGGCCCGGCGCCCGGCCAGCTCCTCCCAGCTCCGTACCGCGGCGTCCAGGGCCCGTGGATTCCCGCTGATCGTCGCGTAGCGGGTCGCCAGGGCGCCCAGGTTCAGCACGACGCGGTCGTCCGCTCCCAGTAACTGTTCGGCCCGTTCCCGCAGCCGACGCCAGGCGGCGGCCGACTCCGCGGCCGGCCGGCGGCGGCTGCGCAGCTCCTCGAGCCAGGCCTGGATCCGGAACGCGATCGCGCTGTCGGCCGGGACGTTTCCGAGCTGGATCTCCAGGATGCGCTCGGCGTCGGCGGGTGAGCCGCCCTCGCCGACGTGGTGCATGAGCGTCTCGAGCGCCGCGGCGGTGGACGCGTCCGCCTCGGCACCGCCCGGCGCCGCTCCCGCCGGGCGCGACGGTTCCCGCACCCCTCTCCATCCGGCTCGGACATCGCCACCCCCGGTGTCGGGAACCTGATCGCCGGGGCCGCCGGTGTCCACGCCGGCGCCGGCGCCGCGCTGTCCGGGCTCCGCGGGGACATCGGTGGGCAGGAGGCTGTTCGCCGTCTCCCAGAGCCGGCGCAACTCGGCCGCGACCGCTCGCCGCTCTCCCGGGGACATCCGCAGCAGGAGGTGGGTGACGCTGGTCATCAGCGATTCCAGCTGGCGTGGGACGCGCGCGGCGCCGACCTCGGGAAAAGCCGTCTCGTGCAGGTCGGCGCGGACCGATTCGAGCACGCCACCCGAGGTGGCACCGGCGTCGTCGAGGCTGCGCCGAACGGCGCGGCGCAGGATCTCGGCGAGCGCGCCGACCGTTTCCGCCGCGCTGCCCGCTTCTGCCACGCCCACCGTGTCCGCCGTCGTGGCCCTCCCCTCCCGGGCGCCGGCCGGGCAGGTGATGCCGGCGGCCACGGCGAGATCTTCCAGCGCGGCGACCGGCGGGGCGAAGTCGCAGGTCGCGGCAACCAGCGGCTGTTGCGCGGCCCATTCGGCGACGACGCGGACGAGCGATTCCGCGGCCACCCGGCGGGGCGGTTCCCCGAGGCTCTCCAGCATCGAGAGCCAGCCCTCCCGGTAGGGCCAGAACGAGGCGGCCTTCGCCTGGAGCACGAGCCTTTCCAGGCTTCCAGCCGGCTCCGCGGGCACGAGCAGGTGCGGGGCCTTCTCCCGGAGGAAGGCGGCCAGGGTGGCGCTGCGGCTCCCGAAGACGTGGTCGAGGCTGCTGGCGCTGTTCTGCCCCGCGGCCTCGGCGACCCCGCGCAGGCCGGGCCGGTCCCGCGCGAGCCGGATGATGTCACCGCCGTAATATTCGGCGACGGTGGCCAGGTGCTTCTCGAGCGCGGCGTAGAACCGCCGGCGCGAGCGCAGTGTCCGGGTCGGCGCGTGCTCGTTCGGTGTGTCGGCCGCGGCATGCGGTCGCGGTGGTTCGAACCATCGTGACACCTGCGTGTTCCGCAGCTCCATCGTCAGCGCCGACATCTTTCCCCCGTTGTCGATGCGATGTGGTGCGATCCTGCGTCAACTCTGTCTTTTCTGGGTTACGGCTGGCTACCCTCCGCTGCCGTGGTCGAGAGGTGGGGCGGCGGGCCGCGCCCACCGCGGTTGCGGGCCGGCGGTGCGGCCCGGCCCCGGCTGGTCAGACGGCCCGCATCTTAGCGTCGGATGTCGTGTCATAGGTTCATGGAACATGCGATGTCCTCGGATGTCATTGATGAGACAGTGGTGCGTATAGATGCAATAGGTGTACGCCGAACCGTCTACCCATGTTCCGAGGTCCTGAAAATGAGTACAACGGACCGATTTCGTCCAGAAAGTATGTCCTCGGGCGACGAGGCGGGACGGCTGCGGGCCGAGCTGGGCCGGCTGTGCCGGGGCAGGGGCGCGACCTCCGTCGATCTCCGGGCGCGGCTGGGCCCGGAGATCGACGAACTGCTGAGGATCCACCGGCGGAACGCGAGCCGGTCGCCTACCGACGCCGACGAGCGGAGCCCGCGGTCGGATCTGACGACCCTGCTCGCGGCCGGCGTTGCCCGGCTGCCCGCGGACCTGCGCCTGGTGGCGGCCGCCGCGCTCGGGCTCGAGCCGTCGGCGCAGGGCCGTTTCCTCATCGACCGGATCGGCTGGCTGACCGGCCGGATCGGCCGCGACGAGCGGACCGTGCGCCGCCGCCTCGGTGAGGCGCTCGCGCTGCTCGCCGAGGCGCTGCTCGTGCTCCGGGACGAGGCGCTGGCGCCCGCCGGCCCGCCCGGCCCGCCGCCCGACCCGGGCACGGCCCGGCCGGCGCGGGACGCGCCCGACGCCCAGGACGCGCGGGATCCCTGGTACCTGCGGCGGATGCGTTCCCTCGTGCGTCTCGACCTGCCCCAGCCCGAGGTCTACGAGGAGCGGGTCGTCGTCGCGACGCGGGACGGCCTGGAGTCCGTCGTCCTCTCGGCGAGCCTGCCGCGGCCGGGATCCCAGGCCGTCGGTGGCCGGGAACTGCACGCGGATGTGCTGTCCGGCGGCCTGCTGACCGCCCGGGAACGCCCGAGCGAGAGCCTGTTCCGGTTTGTCGTCACGCTGCCCCGCCCGCTTGCCGCGGGCGCTGACCACCGGCTGGCGGTGCGCCTGACGCTCGCGCCCGGGCAGGCGATGGCCGACTACTACGGGCTGACGCCGCTGACCCGATGTGACGAGTTTCAGCTGCGGCTGCGCTTCTCGCCCGCCAGCCCGCCCACCGGAGTGTGGCTGTTGGACGGCGTCCCGCCCCGCATCGCGGACGACGACCCGTCCGGGCTCCCGGCGGTGGAGCTCGACCGGGTGGGCGAGTGCCTGCTGACCTTCCCCGCTCCCCGCCTCGGCCGCAGCCACGGCGCTCGCTGGCAACTGTAGCCGCCGCCGCTCAGGGGTCTACGACCTCCTCGTCCTCCGGGCCGTCGTGGGCGGGCCCGGCCACCGGCGGGCGTGGGCGGGGAGAAACACCGTGGTCATTGCTCCGCATCGGGACCTCTCTGGAATCGGAGGCGTTCACGATGCGTGCCGGACGTCATTCACCGCGAGGCGTCTTCCCCGCCAGAAAGGAGACGTAGCGACGATCGTGGGTGGGGCGTTGCCAGTTCCGGCGCGCGATGGCCGGTTAACGGGCATAACAGCGACAGAAGACGGTCACGCCCGGTCCCGGTCCCAGCCCCGGCCCGCGGGCGAGTGGCCCGACGGGACCATCTCGCCGGTTCGCGCGGCCCCGCCGCCCTCGACCTCGGCGCGGTATGAATTTCATGCCGGAAAGAACGTGCGGTGAACCCCTTTTGTTCTCGCGGTCACAAAGGCCCTCCGGCTGTTTTGGGTGGCCCGTTGGTAGGGATTCGACGGTAGCTCCGTCCCGGCCCGCTGGTTCGATGGTCTGGCGCGGCTCCGCCTTTTCCTGATGGTGTCGCATCTCATCCCGGGAACCGCCTGCAAGTGACGCGGCGCGGCATTGGCGGACACGTTCCGAAGCGTAGTGTTTCGCGAGCCCTTGCGCTTCCTCCCGACGTCATCCGGCGCCGGGAAAGCGTGTATCCGTCGGCCGGAAACGGGAAGGCAGGGACTCGTGGGGGAGCGGGAGGCAGTACCCGCCGCGGGAGCATCCACCGCGGGCGTGCGCTACCACCACCTGGACGCGCTGCGCGGCGTCATCATGCTGATCGGCGTGTTCGTCCACGTGGCCACGCTCGGGGACGACCCTGTCTTCGACGGGATAGCGCGTGCCTCCGGCCTCTTCCGGATGGAGACCTTCTTCGTCGTCTCGGGTTTTCTCTCCGCGATGCTCACCGCGAAATACGGGCCCGGGCTCGCCCTCCGGCGCAGGCTGGCGGCGGTGGGCGTGCCGCTGGTGGCGACGCTCGTGCTGTTCAACCCGCCGACACTGTGGCTGATCTCCCGCTTCCACAACCGTAGCGACATCTCGTTCGCCGACTTCCTGCGAGCCTGCGTGGCTCCCGCGTTCGAAGGCCGGCTGAACTGGTACCTGCACCTGTGGTTCCTGCTGGTGCTCCTCGGGTACGCGCTCCTCACACCCGCGGCGGTGAAGCTGCTGAGCAGGTTCGTCTCCACCCGGTGCTATCAACAGGCCACCGCGGGGCGGCTCCGCGCCATGACGGCGATCACGCTTCTCGTGCTGGGCACGATGGCGGCCGGCCGGATCGGCTGGGGCGAGGCCATCCGGCCCGTCATCGGGTCGGGATTTCATGCGGACCTGGTCCGCCGCACCCTGGAGTTCCTGCCGTTCTTCCTGCTCGGTCTCCTGCTGTTTCTGGACAGGGGTCGGCTCGTGCCGTCGTTCCAGCGGCCCGCGCCGGTTCTTCTCGCGGTGTCGGGGCTCGTCCTGCTGGCGTCGTGGCACGGGTGGGTGGACACGCTCGCGATGGGCACCGGCCGGGTGCTGGCCGAGACGATGTTCGCCATTCCGGTGATCGCGACGATTTTCGCCGCGGCCAGTCGGTGGGGGTCGCGCCCGAGTCCCGCCCTGCGTTATCTGGCGGACGCCTCGTACTCGGTCTACCTGCTGCATTTCTTCTGGATCTACGTGTTCGCGACCCTGCTCGGTTTCGATCCCGGTCTCGGCTCGGCCCGGATGATGCTGTTGGTCGTCGCCACCTACGCGGCCACCTTCGCGACCCACCATCTCGTGATTCTCCGGTTCCCGCTCCTCCGGCGAATCTTCAACGGCAGGTTCCCGTCGAAGGCACGCCCCGGGTCGGAACCGCCCGCGGCCGTGCCGGCGGCTCCGCCGGTTCTCACCTCGACGCGTGGCGGGTGCGCCGCTGGTCGGGCACGGCCGCGGGCCGGGAGAGGAACCCTCCCAGCCAGGACGGCGCCGCCGCCGACTTGAGGGCGAGCGCGGGCGATTCGACGAGGTGCCAGCTGGCGACCGCGACCGCCGCGGAGAGGCCGATCGAGGCGACGATGTTGACGGTGACGCTGTCGTCGCCGACGCCGAGCTCGAGCAGGAGGAGCTGCAGCGGCCACGAGTAGACGTAGATGCCGTAGGAGAGGTCCCGCCGGCTCCCGACCCGCATGAGACGACGTCCGGTGCCCGCCCACAGCAGGAAGTAGGCCAGCGGCGCGGGCGCGAGGGGCAGGTAGGCGGCGGGAGCCGCGAGGGCGATGGCGAGCAGGCAGCAGCTCGCGGCGAGCAGCGGCCGGTTCAGCGGGATGCGGTCGGCATAGAGGAACATCACCGCGCCGACGAGGAACATCGAGGTGAAGCGGAGCGCGTAGGCGTCGGCGAGGCGGTCCGCGCCGGAGACGGCGTCCGCGGCGGCGAGCACCCAGCAGGCGGCGGCCAGGCCGAGGACGGCTGCCCGGCGCCGGCGCAGCAGCCCCATCGCGCCGAGGATCCCGATCATCAGGTAGCACAGCGCCTCGAAGAAGAGGGTGTGCAGGGAGCCGTCGAGCGCGCCGCCGCCGTTGAGGTCGCCGATGTTGAACTGGTGCATCCGCAGCAGGGCGTTGGCCGCGACGTAGGTCAGCGCCGAGTCGGCGCCCGTCCAGGGATAGCCGGCGAGGGTGTCCCGTTCGAGTAGCCACAGCAGCGGTCCGAGGATCACCGCGGTCACGGCGAGGCAGACCCAGAAGCCGGGCAGGATCCGCAGCAGGCGGTGCCACAGGAAACGTCCGGTCGAGCGGGCCCGTTGCCGGCTCCGGGTGATCAGGAAGCCGCTGAGCAGGAAGAATCCGTCCACGGCGACCTCGCCCGCCTCCGGCCCGCCGGTCAGCTTCCCGAGCGGGTCGTCCTCGTCCCGGACGAACCCCCAGGAGTGCGACACCAGCACGGTCGCCGCCAGGACGAGCCTGAGCGCGTTGAGGTTGTTGTGCCGCGGATCGAACGCCTGGCCGAGGGTCCGTGCGCCGGGCGTCGCCAGCCATCCCCACGGTCCCTGCGGCGCCCAGGGCCATCCGTGCCGCTTCCTGCGGTGGCGCGGACCTTCGGGACGGCCCGGGGCGCGGGCCGAGCTGGCGTGCGTCACGTCTGGTGTCCTCTCGAGGCCTCGGCCCAGCCGCGCCCGTGGACGGCGTTCCCGACGCCACCGCATCCAGAGGACTACCCTCCGCACCCATCTCGGGCAGGCGTCGCACGCGCGGGTGCGGCCATCTCCGTCAGAGGTACGCCTACCCCCGGACCAGCCCCCACAAAAGGCGCGACTGTCCCGGCCGTCCGCCGGCACCGCCCATGTCAGTGGCCGTCCAGCCCGGGCACACCGCGGTCCAGCCGCCCGTACCGCTCGGTGATCCAGCCCGATGGCGGTCCGCTCGCCCGCCGCCGGGTGGTGGCCGCGAAGCGGCGCGACGTTGCCAGGAAGGTCAGTAACGCCAGGTAACGCTGCCGGGGCCGGGGTCGTCGAACCGGATGACGCCAAACTCCTCGGTGACGTCGAAGACGAGCGTTGTCGTGACGATGGTGCCAGCGGAGAGCGGTCCGGTGGGGAACATCGCCTCCGAGAACAGCGGGCAGGCTATTGTGTTGTCCGGCCCCACCGCGGAGAACATGAACCAGTCCGGCGCAACGTAGTCTCCGGTCACCTCGGCAGAGACATCCGCGACGAGATAGACGCCATTTTTTGGCTTCGGCGGGTATTCACTGCCTGGTGCGGTGGGCTGTTCACGCACATTCTCGACCGTGAGCGTGATAGCTGTGGGCTGCTCGCAGCCCAGTATCCTGTACTGGACGACGACAGTGTCACCCGCGGCGACAACGGGGTCGAGCCCGTCCGGTGAACGCTGAGCCGCCTCGGCTCCCGGACTCGCCGGACCAGCGGATTCAGGGCAGTCGGCCGGCCCGGCGACGCCCACGCCACCCTCCGACAGATCCGAGCTCGGTCCGTAGTTCTCTTCATCCGTGAACGGAGCGTTTAGCTCGCGGACGACGTCATGGGCCACTTCATCGCTGTCGGTGCCGCCGCGGACCACCGCGACCGTACTCAACGCGACGGCGGCACCGGACAGGACCGCGACGGCGACCAGCAGCCAGCCCTGCCATCGCGGCGACGACGAGGGCTGCGGCGGCGGTGGATACCAGCCGTAGGCGGGCCACGGAGCGACTGGAACATAGGGTGGAGTTCCCGTCGGCATAGCGCCAGGTGCGGGCACACCCCACCCTGCCGCCTGGTCCGCCGGGGAACTGCCAGATCCGGGGGCTGGGTTCTCCGTTGGCCGCGATTCCTCCGCCGATGAAGAGGGCGATGGCGACCCGTGCGCGGGAGGCATGGCCGCGGACGGGGAAGCGGCCTCCGGTCGTTCTCCTGATGGGTTCCCGCCGTCTTCCGCCACGCCCCGCCCTTCGCCCTGGATCCTCGGATCTCCGAACACCCGGCTGATTGAAAGGTTCACGCTAGCGGATTGAATGATAATCCGCGCGGCACCGCCTCGCCGGGCCCGATTGGCTCACTCCTCGTCGTGGACGACGGAGACGGGGCAGGCGGCGTGCAGGATGGACTGGTGGCTGACCGAGCCGAGCAGCAGGTCGGCGAAGCCGCCCCGGCCGCGGCGGCCGACCACCAGGAGCTGCGCGTCGGCGGCCTCGCGCAGCAGGGCCGAGGCGGGTGCCTCCGCGGTGACCACCGTGTCGACGGCGACCTCGCTGGCGTGGTGCAGGCCCTTGGCCACGGTCTCGTCCAGCATCGTCTGCGCCCGTCGCAGCAGGTCCGACTGCCCGCTTATGACCAGCCCGGGGTACAGCGGCTCGGTGCGGCCCACGGCGTGGACGACCCGCAGCGGGGCCAGGCGCAGCGCGGCGGCCTGGGCGGCCCAGCGCAGGGCACCGACCGAGTTCCGTGAGCCGTCGACGCCGACCACCACCGGTCGCCGGTCGGGGCGGGGCGCCCGGTCGGTCGAGCCCCGGACGACGACGACGGGGACGCGGGCATGGTTGACCGCGCCCTGCGCGACCGAGCCCGCCAGCACCCGGTGCACCGGGCCGTGGCCGTGCGACCCGACCACGACCATCTCGGCCCCGGTCCAGTTCTTCTCCAGCGCGACCAGCGGCGGCGCCTCGACGACCAGGCGGCTCACGTCGACATCGCCCGAGCCGACGCGCTCGACGGCCTGCTCGAGCGCCTCGGTCGCCGCGGTCTCGAGGGTCTCGTGATCGGCCCGGACGACGCGGCGGAAAACCTCTCGCGGCAGCCCGTCGTTGCCCCACGCCAGCAGCGCGGTGACGGGCCGGGCGCGCAGCCGCGCCTCGCGTAACGCCCACCGCAGCGCGTCTTCCGAACCTGTTGAACCGTCCACGCCGACGAGAATTGTCCTGTCCATGTCCAGTACCGCCTGTCTTCATCGGTTGCCAGCCCGAAAGTGACCGCCTCGAATCTCGCATCGCGGGCGGAGACGGACATCGGCCGTACGGCAGGCGGTTTCCGGTCGTCGGCCCGGTCCGGCCGGGACCATGGGCCCGCGGTCGGTCCGGATCACGCGCTTTCCCGGGTCGGCAGGAAGACGGCCATCTCCAGGCCGCCTTCGGGCCGGGGCACGGCCCGGACCGAGCCGCCGTGGGCGCGGACGATCGAGGCGACGATCGACAGGCCGAGCCCGGCACCGGGCTGGGCGCCGGGCTCGGCCCCCCGCGATCCCCGCCCGGCCTGGCTGAACGGTTCGAAAAGGTCGACGGCCGAGGACGAAGGCACCGAGGGACCGGTGTTGGCGACCCACAGCACCGGATCCCTGCCGTCGCGCACCCACACCGTCCCGCCGCGCCGGTTGTACTTGATCGCGTTGTCGACCAGGTTGGAGACCATCCGCTCCAGCAGCACCCGGTCGCCCCACACGAGATCGGGCGGCCGAGCGGAACGGTCGCGGCCGGTACGCTCCCACCGCAGGTCCACCCCGGCCTCGGCGGCGACCGCCCGGTGCGTGTCGACGACCGTCTCGACGACCTCGTCAAGGCACACCACCTGGCGGGCCGCGAGGCCACGGTCGCTGCGCGCCAGCACCAGCAGCCCTTCGATGAGTGCCTCGATGCGCACGTTCATCGTCAACAGGCGGGTGCCGAGCTCGCGCAACGCCGGTTCGGCCCCGGGCCGGCCCATCGCGACCTCGACGAGGGTGCGCTGAGCAGCCAGCGGGGTGCGCAGCTCGTGCGAAGCGTTGGCCACGAACCGGCGCTGGCTGTCGAAGGACGCGGCCAGCCGGTCGAGCATCTCGTCGAACGTGTCGGCGAGCTCGGTCAGCTCGTCGCGTGGCCCGCGCAACCGGATCCGCGCATCAAGATTGTCCGCCCCGAGCCGGCGGGCCGTCGCGACCACCGCCTGCACCGGGCGCAACGTCCGGTCGGCCACCACCCACCCCAGCAGCAACGCCAGGATCAGCGTGGCCCCGATCGCCACCCCTGACTGCACCAGCAGGGTGTTCAGTACACCCCCGCGATAGCTGCGGACGGCGCTGACCACGGTCAGCCCGCTGCTCTCCGGGGTCGAACCCGTCCCGATGGCATCGGGGGGTTCGGGACCCGGCTGTCCGGGCATCGTCATCGTTCCCCCGAAGGAACGCACGGCGGGAGCGGCGGCCGGCGGCAGCGCCGAGCGGACCAGGATGTAGTTGACGGCCAGCAGCACCACGCCACTGAGAAGAAACAGACCACCGCACGTCAACGCGAGCCGGATCCGGACCGACATCGCCGCCGGCCGGGGCCTGCTCAGCCCCTCATGCGGTACCCGACCCCGGCGACCGTCTCGATCAGCGGGGGCGGCCCCAGCTTGCGGCGCAACGTCATCACCGCCATCCGCACGGCGTTGGTGAAGGGGTCGACGTTGGAATCCCAAGCCTTCTCCAGGAGCTCCTCGGCGCTGACCACGGACCCGTCCGCCCGCATGAGGACTTCCAGGACGGCGAACTCCTTGCGGGACAGCGGGACGAAACGGCCGTCCCGCGACACCTGGTGCCTCGGCACGTCCAGCTCGACGCCGGCCCGGGTCAGGACCGGCGGCACCGCGGCACGGGCCCGTCGACCCAGTGCCTGAACCCGGGCGACGAGCTCGGCGAACGCGAACGGCTTGGTCAGATAGTCGTCGGCCCCCACCCCGAACCCGTGGACCCGGTCGGCGATGTCCCCGGCGGCGGTCAGCATGATGACCCGGGTGTCGCCGCCGGCGGCCACCACGGCCCGGCACACGTCGTCGCCGTGCACCGCGGGCAGGTCCCGGTCGAGCACGATCACGTCGTAGGGATGGAGCGCGGCCAGTTCCAGGGCGCTGGCCCCGTCCCCGCAGGTGTCCACCGCCATGGCCCGCTGGCGGAGGCCCTCGGCGATGGCCTCGGCCAGCATCGCCTCGTCCTCGACCACCAGGATCCGCACGCGACCGCCTCTCCGCTCACGTCGATCATCGGCAGCGGGCCATAAAGAAAGCGTAAGGGGCGACGCTTACGGAACCCGGATCGCCCGGTCACTAGATCTGGTCGTGGCCGGCGAATCCGCGGCGGCCACGATTCGGAGGTGGCACATGAGACGACGATGGGCCGCGCACATTCTGATCGGGACGGCGATCGTGCTGGCTGTCGGCGCCAGCGGCACCGCGCTGGCGATGGCCGCCCAGCCCGCTGACCCGACCGAGTCCGGCACGGAGGGCGGCGCTCCCGCACTCCCACCGGACGACGCCTTCACCCGGTGCCTCGTGGCGAACGGGGCCCAGGTGCACACCGACCCACCGGTGGACGGCCGACGATCGGTGCGGGTGACGCTCGACCCGGCGCACCAGTCTCCGGCGCTGGACGCCTGCCAGCGGTTCGCACCCGCCCCCGGCACCATCGGCGGCGGCCCGGCCCCGATCCAGCCGTTGACCGCGGAACAGAACGCGACGGTGACGGAGTGTCTGCGGGCCGAGGGAGTGACCTTCCCCGCTCCCGGGACCACCCAGGTGCTGGGTCTGCCGCCGGCGGACGAGCCGATCCCTCCGGGCTCCGCCCCCGGAGACGGCCCCGTCCTGGTGCCCGGTCCGGTGGTCAGCGGAGGTCCGGTGGCCAGCGGAGGTCCGGGCGGGTACGGCGGCCTGGTGATCAGCAGTGAAGCGGGTGCCGGTGGCGAAGCGGCATCCGGCGGCTCCGACGTGCTCGGCGACGCACCTGACGTGCCCGGTCTGCCCGGTGACGCACCTGGCGGACCCGGCGACGCGCCTGACGCGCCTGACGCGAAGGTTCTCGGCGCGCTCGGCCGGTGCGCACAGGCCGCCGGCCTGCCCGGTCTCGCCCTGGAGACGCACTCGGCGGACAGGACCACCACAGTGGTGGCGATGGCGGTCGAGCCCCGCTCGTAGGCAGGACAGCGCTCCCCGGTCGCGTCAGGCGGGCGCGGCAGCCGTCGCCCGCCTGACGCGACCACGACCGGCGCCGGCCCGGCCCGACGATCCGGTGCCGGCAAAGTCACAGCCCGGCGCTGGTGACCTCGGTGGTGTCCGGGACGCCGGGCCGGACGAGCAGCCCACAGAGGACGGCACCCGCGGCGAAGATCGCTGCCGACCAGGCGAAGGCGGTGGTGTAGCTGTGGACGGCGGCACGGGCGAGCAGGTCGGCGCCGGGCGCCCTGCCGCGGGCGTAGTCACTGGCGGCGGTGGCGGCGATGGTGCTGAGCACGGCGATGCCGATGGACCCGCCGATCTGCTGCGCGGTGTTGACGGTCGCCGAGGCCACCCCGGCGTCGTCGGGCTCGACACCCGCCGTGGCGGTGCTCATGGCCGGCGCCATCGCCAGCCCCAGTCCGACTCCGGCGATGACGAGGGCGGGCAGGATGTCGGCCAGATAGGTGCTGTGGACCTCGAGCGTGGTGAGCCACAGCATGCCGCCCGCGGCGGTGAGCATGCCGAGGCCTATCAGCGGCCGTGGACCGACCCGGGGGAACAGGACACTGGTCGCCACGGTGGCGGTGATCATCACCGCGCCGACGATCGGGAGGAACGCCAGCCCGGTACGGATGGGCGAGAATCCGAGGTTCTGCTGGAGGTAGTAGGTCAGGAAGAGAAAGATCCCGAACACGCCGACGCCGACGACGAAGACCGTCAGGTAGGCGCCGGCGCGATTGCGGTCGAGCAGGACCCGCATCGGGAGCAGGGGATGCGCGACCTTTGTCTCCAGGGCCACGAACAGCGCCAGCAGTGCGGCTCCGGTGAGGAGCAGGGCCCAGGTGCCCGGAGCGGACCAGGAATGGGTCTGCGCGTTGGCGAAGCCGTAGACCAGGCTGAACAGGCCGGCGCAGACAGCAAGAGTACCGGGCAGGTCGAGGGCCGGATGTCCGTCGACGCTCTGGCGGCGAATCAGGCCGGCCGCACCGGCTATCGCCACCGCGGCGAAGACCAGGTTGACGTACAGGCACCAGCGCCAGTCGAGGTATTCGGTGAGGACTCCACCGAGCAGCAGGCCGACCGCACCGCCCGCGCCGGCGATCGCACCGTAGATGCCGAACGCCCGGGCGCGTTCCCGCGTTTCGGTGAAGGTCGTCGACAACAGGGACAGGCCGGCGGGCGCCAGCAGCGCGCCGAACATGCCCTGGCTGGCACGGGCGGCGACCAGCATGCCGAAATTGACGGCCGCCCCGCCGACGGCGGAGGCCGCGGCGAAGCCGGCCAACCCGGCCAGCAGGGCCATCCTGCGGCCGAACAGGTCGGCGATGCGCCCGCCGAGCAGCAGCAGGCTGCCGAACGCCAGCGCGTAGGCGGTTATGACCCACTGCCTCGCACCGTCGGAGAAACCCAGGTCGCGCTGGGCCGAGGGCATCGCGATGTTGACGATCGTCGTGTCGAGGATGACCATCAGCTGCGCGACCCCGAGAACAGCGAGGATCCACCAGCGTCGAGGATGATCAGGGTTGATCCCGTCGGTGGCCGCGGGCTCCTGGTGTGTTGTGCGGGAGTCGGTGAAGGTCATGGCGACCGCCCTGTCCATGTGTCGTGCCTGTTCGGAACCCGGTGTGGGAATGGGCCGGTCGACGATGCTGTCCGGCCTGCCGGAAACAACGTGTGTCATGACAGCCCTTCTGACCCACTCGCCGGAAAGGTGTTTACCGGCGCATCACCGACCGTTTCTCATGTTTCTCCGTCAGCAAGATCTGCTCATGCCACGTAGGTCCCGGCCCGGGGGTACGGATGGTCCATCCGGGTGGGCCGAACGGTCACGTACCGCGGAGGTGGCGGGCGCGCAGGAGGCGGGCTCCCACCTGTGCCCGGCGGTCCCGTCCGGACTAGGACCATCCGCCCATAGGTGGCGGGATGTAGCTCACTCGGACGGAAGTCCGGTACCCGACATGCTGGTGGTCATCCCGATCGAGGAGGACACGATGCCTGTCACCACCGGTACGAAGGCCACTGCCGCGGTCCGCTCGCCCCTGGCCGACCTCAACCGCCACCACCATCCGGGACGCCACAGCCTCGCCGTCGACGTCCTGCTCGCGGTCACCCGGGTCAGCCTCGGCTGGATCTTCCTGTGGGCGTTCCTCGACAAGCTGTTCGGCCTGGGCCACGAGACCCCCTCGGCCCAGTCCTGGGTCAACGGCGGCAGCCCCACCGAGGGCTTCCTGGCCCACGCGGCCACCGGACCGTTCGCCGGGATCTACCACGACATCGCCGGCGCGGCCTGGGCCGACTGGCTGTTCATGATCGGTCTGGCCGGTATCGGCGCGGCCCTCGTCCTCGGTGTCGGGATGCGCGCCGCCGCCGTCGCGGGTGCCACCCTGCTCGTCCTCATGTGGACCGCGGTTCTTCCCCCGGAAAACAACCCCTTCATGGACGACCACCTCGTCTACGCCCTGGTCCTCGGCCTTCTCGCCGCCTTCGGCGCCGGCCGTTCCTTCGGCCTCGGCGGCTGGTGGGAGCGCACGGCTCTCACCCGTGGCCGGCCCTACCTGAGGTGAAGTACTTCGTCCCGTGGCGAGATGGACCCGAGGTGGTCCCGAAAACGCGGCCGCCGGATGGGCCGAACGCGGATCCATCCGGCATCGCCGGGCGGGCTGATTCTTTCTGGAAGGGCGGCGGTTATGCGTGCCGGAGAACTGATGACGCGCAAGCTCAGCATCGTGACACCCGACGTGCCGGTGAAGGACGTCGCGCGGCTGCTCGCACTGCGGGGGGTCGGCGCCGCACCGGTGGTGTCGCCTCAGGGCGAGCTGGTCGGCATTGTGACGGAGGCGGATTTCATCGCGCTGGAGGCTCGGCCTGACTCGAGGCTGCACGCCCGCCGTGACCGCAGTCCGCGGCCAGCCGCACCGGGCACTGTCGGCGAGGTGATGTCGTCGCCGGTCGTCACGGCCGGGGTCGACGCCGACATCGCGGACATCGTCGGCGTCATGCTGGCCGAGCACATCTCGCGTGTGCCGATCCTGGACGAAGCGGGAAAGCTGGTCGGCATCATCAGTCGCAGCGATCTGCTCCGGCTGCTCGCCCGCCCGGACAGGCTGGTCGCCGAGGACGTCCGCGGCGCGGTGGAGGCGGCGGGGGTGCGTGGTTCGCCGCGGATCGAGGTGCTGCACGGGCGGGTCCGGATCTCGGACGTCGACACCTCGGATCCCGCGCTGCTGCGGCGGCTCGTGCGCGACGTCCCCGGGGTGCTGGGCCTGGAGATCGCCCAACCGGTCGGCGTGGCCGGAGCGAGCGGCAGGGAGGACGAGCTGTGAGCGAGCGTCGGTGGATCGCGTGGTTCAAGGAGATCGGCGCGGACGACGTCGACCAGGTCGGGGGCAAGGGCGCGAACCTCGGAGAGCTGACCCGCGCCGGGCTGCCCGTGCCACCGGGATTCGTGATCACGGTGTCCGCGTACCTGGACGTCGTCGACGCGGCCTGGATGCGCTCGGAGATCGCCGCCCGTGCCGCGGGCATCGACCCTGACGACCACGCGCAGCTCGAACAGGTCGCCGGGGAGCTACGGGCGCACATCGCCGCGGCGCCCGTCCCGGAGATGCTGCGCCGCGCGATCTCGGAGGCCTACCGGGAACTGGGCGGCGGCTCGGTGGCGGTGCGGTCGTCGGCGACGGCCGAGGACGCGGCCGGCACGTCCTTCGCGGGCATGAACAGCACGTTCACCAACGTCTCCGGCGAAAAGGAACTCCTCGCGCGGGTTCGCGAATGCTGGGCCTCGCTGTACGGGCCGCGAGCCGTCGCCTACCGGGCCAGCCGCCACATGGTGGCCGAACCGGAGATCGCGGTCGTGGTCCAGCGGATGGTCGACGCGGAGCGGTCGGGCGTGATGTTCTCGGTCGACCCGATGACCGGTGACAGGTCCCGCATCGTGATCGAAGCGGCCTTCGGGCTCGGCGAGGTCGTCGTCGGCGGCGAGGTCATCCCGGACACCTACGTCGTGGACAAGGACGGCCCGCGGCTGGTCGACGTCCGGACCGGCGCGCAGACCCATCAGATCATCCGTGGCGCCGACGGCCACGACCTGCTCGTGAACCTGCTTCCGACGGAGGGACGCCACCGGATTCTCACCGAGGACGAGGTACTGGACCTGGCGCGGCTGGCTCTGCGCGTCGAGGCGCACTACGGCGAGCCGCAGGACCTCGAATGGGCGATCGAGGGGCACCAGACACATCTCGTGCAGTCCCGCCCCGTCACGACCGGCGGGGCGGCGCCGGTCACGACCGCACCCCGGCCCACGAGAATCGAGTCGTCCGAGAGGACCGGCCCGTCCGAGACGACGGGCAGGAGCGAGCCCTCCGACACCGTGCTGCTCACCGGCCTCGGGGGCGCGCCGGGACGGGCGGCCGGCCGGGTCCGCGTCCTCACCTCACCCGGCGATGGCGCGGCGTTCGTGACCGGGGAGGTCCTGGTCGCCGCGATGACCTCCCCGGACTGGGTGCCCGTCATCCGCCGCGCCGCCGCGGTGGTCACCGACAGCGGCGGGGTGACCTGCCATGCCGCGATCGTCGCCCGCGAGCTGGGCGTGCCCTGCGTGGTCGGGACGAGCAGCGCGACATCCACGCTGCGCACCGGCGACACGGTCGTCGTCGACGGCAGCCGCGGGGTGGTCGAGAAGGACGCGGACGTGTGGGAGACCCCGCGGGTGCTGGCCAACCCGGGGCGGGCCATGGTGAAGGCCCTCCCGTCACCCGCGGTCGCGATCGAGGTCACGCCCGTCGTCCCGGCGGGCCAGGCGCCGAACCCGGTGGTTCCGGTGGCTGTCGAGCCGACCGCCACCAGGCTCTATGTGAATCTTGCCGTCGCCGACGACGTGGAGCGGGTCGCGGCACTGCCTGTCGCGGGCGTGGGCCTGCTGCGGGCGGAGCTCCTCCTGGTCGACGCGCTTGGTGGGACGCATCCCCGCCATCTGCTGGAGCAGGGCGGCCGTGCGGAGTTCGTGGAACGGATGGCCGCCTCCGTCGAGCGGATCACCCGCGCGTTCGCGCCCCGGCCGGTGATCTACCGGGCGACGGACTTCCGCACTAACGAGTTCCGCGGGCTTACCGGTGGCGACCGTTTCGAACCGGTCGAGGCGAACCCGATGATCGGCTACCGGGGCTGCTTCCGCTACGTCCGTGATCCCGCCGTGTTCGACGCCGAGCTGGAGGTGCTGGCCGTCGTGCGGGAACGCACGCCGAACCTGCACCTGATGATTCCGTTCGTGCGGACCGGCTGGGAGCTCGAGGCCTGCCTGAAGGCGGTGGACGCCAGTCCGCTCGGTGACCATCGGGACATGCTCCGCTGGGTGATGGCCGAGGTGCCCTCGGCCGCCTACTGGATCCCCGCCTACGCCCGGCTCGGGATCGACGGGGTCTCGATCGGCTCCAACGACCTGACCCAGCTCGTGCTCGGTGTCGACCGGGACTCCGAGACCTGCGCCGAGCTGTTCGACGAGGCGGACCCGGCGGTGCTCGACACCATCGCCCGCATCGTCACGGCATGTCGGGAGAACGGCCTCACCTCGTCGCTGTGCGGGCAGGCTCCCTCGACCAGGCCCGACTACGCCGAGCGGCTCGTCGAGCTCGGCATCACCTCGGTCTCGGTCAACCCGGACGCGGTGGGCGCCGCGGCGTGGTCGATCGCCGCCGCGGAGCGCCGCATCCTCCTCGACGCGGCCCGGAGCGGGATGGCGTCAGGGCGGGGCTGACCTCGGAGGCCCGCGGTGATCGCGGGCCCGGGGAAACGATGCGAGCGGGTGGATCAGACCGGCAGCTCCGCCCCGGCCTCCCGCAGGCCGGGGCGAGCCGCCGGGTGCGCGACGTGCTCGATGAGGTCGCGGGCCTGCTGCTCCTGCGCGCTGCCCCACAGCTGCGCGGTGCCGTGCTCGCTGATGACGTGGCTGTGCTGGAAACTCGTGGTCGGCTCGGCCAGCGCCCGGACGACCGTCGACCGGCCGGTCTTGCTGTGCCAGCTGGGCAGGGCGATGATCGCTCGTCCGCCGGTGGCGTGCAGTGCTCCGGTGACGAAGTCGGGCTGCCCGCCGAAACCCGACCACACGCGCCCGCGTACGAACGAGGCGTTGGCCTGGGCGTGCAGGTCGATCTGCAGCGCGGTGTTGATCGACGTCATCCCGGGCTGGCGGGCGATGGTCCCGGGGTCGTTGACGGTCTCGGTGCGCAGCAGCCGGACCCGGGGGTTGCGGTCGAGCCAGGCATACAGCTCGCCTGAGCCGAACACGAAGCTGGTGACCAGCTCAGCGTCCGCGGCCAGGGCACCCGAGCGGTCGAGTGCCAGCACGCCGTCGGAGAACGTCTCCGTCCACACCCGCAGGCGTCGGCGCCCGGTGAGCGCCGCGAGAGTGGCGTCGGGGACGGCGCCGATGCCCAGCTGCAGGGTCGCGCCGTCGGGTACCAGCGCGGCGACCCGGGCGCCGATCTCGTGCTGGACGTCGCTGGAGGGCCTGAGGGCGGGGCTGGCCAGCGGCAGGTCGACCTCGACGGCGAGGTCCACGTCGTCGCAGGAGAGCTCACCGTCGCCGAAGGTGTAGGGCATCCGGGAGTTGGTCTGGGCGACGACCAGGCCACCGGATGCCCGGACGGCCTCGACGGCGGCGGGCAGGATGTTGACCTCGGTGCCCATCGACACCTTCCCGTCGACCGGCCGGCTGGTGTGCAGGATGACGGCGTCGGGGCGGTGCGCGCCGCTGAACAGCCGGGGGACCAGGCTCAGCCGGCAGGGCAGGTACTCCAGCGCGCGATGCCCCCGCATCCCGGGCCCGACGAACGGCGTCACCGGCGTTACACCGGGCCGTTCCGGGACGCCGTGCTGGGCGTTGAGGACGAACAGCCGGTACACGGGCACCGCGCGGTCGAGCGCGCCCACCGCGACGGTCGGCATGGCGAAGTTTCCCGCCGCGACGATCAGCGGCGGCCGGTCCGATCGGTCCGGTCGATCCGCCAGTCGGGCGGCGAGCAGGTCCACGAGCACTGGCTCGCTCACGATCCGCATGCCCGCATCGTCCCGGGTGCCCCGAACGGCCCGGCCGGCGGGTCGGCCGAGCCGCGAGCCGCGGCGCCGCCGCGCCTGCCGGACCTTCCCGCGGGCCGTGGCCGTCCAGGGACGTCCGTTCCCCCGTGAGGAGTCCTTGGTCATGTCCGGTGCGGTACGGAAAGGCCAGATCTGCTGGGTGTGAAGGGGAAGAAGTGCTGTGTACCGGTTTTTCGAGGCCGGTGGAGGCCGGTAGGGGAGGCCGCGATGACAGAGATCATCGTCGGTGTGGACGCTTCGGCCGCGTCGGCGTCCGCTCTGCGCTGGGCGCTGGTGGAGGCCGGCCTGCACCGCGTCGGGGTACGGGCGGTCCTGGCCTGGTCCGGGAGGAACCTTCCGCCGGCCCGAGGGCCCGTCGCGGTGCCGTCCGCGTCCGCGGATCTCGAGGCCGCCGCGGCGGCCGTGCTCCACCGGGCCGTCGAGGATGCCGTCGACAGCCTCGGCGCACGCGGCCGGGTCAGGGTGACGGAGTCAACCGTGCGGGGTCTTCCCGCGCACGCCCTGGTCAGAGAATCCGCCGCGGGACAGATGCTGGTCGTCGGGGCGCCGGCGGCGAGCCGTCACCGCCGGGCGGCCACCGGATCGCTGGCCGAGGTGTGTGTCCGGGAAGCCCGGGTGCCCGTGGTGATCGCGCATCACAACGCCATCCCCGGTCCGACCGGCCGTGTGCCCGCCGACCAGCCGGAGCGGACGGGGCCGGACGCCGGTCCCGCCATCGGGTGCCGGGAACGGCTGCCCGTGCTGGTCGGGGTGGACGGCTCCGCTCCCTCGCTGGCGGCGGTTCGCTGGGCGACGCGGGAGGCGTGCCTGCGCGGGGTTCCGTTGGTGATGGCGAACGCCCGCCCGCACTGGTCGCGGGTTCCCAGCAGCTTTCCGGGCAGCTGGCGGGCGAGCCGCGACGGCCGGATCACCGAGGAGATCCTGGACTACTGCGCCGCTGAGAGCCGGCGGGTCTGCGCCGAGGTCACGGTGCTCCCGCTCGCCGTCGACGGCGTGCCGGCCGCGAGCCTGCTCAGGCTCGCGCGGGACGCCCAGCTCCTGGTCGTCGGAGGCAGGGACACCTCGGCGTTCGGCCCCCGGCCGCTGCGCGCGCCCGGCCGGGACGCCGTGATCCACGCTCCCTGCCCGGTGGTGGTCGTCCGGCCGGAGTGGACCAGGTGTCCCGTCCCCGTGGGTGCCGTTTGAGGAGGAGGTAACGATCATGACTGCCGTTCACTTCGAGGTTCCGAAGGTCATGGCCAGGCGGACTCACCCGCGGCCTGCCGAGCCGGTTGCCGAGCTGGCGGTCGAGGCGGTCGAGGCGGCCGAGATGGTCGGCCCGACCCCCACCGAGGTAGCTGCCGTGGAGCCGCTCCCCGTGGTGGTGCGGCGCTCGCGCGTCGACCTGACCGCGGTGGCGGTCGTCGGTGAGATCGCCGCGGGCGCCGTGGCTGTCGCGTGGCAGCTGGCGCGCCGGCAGCCGGCGCCGCACGCCAACGTCCAGATGGGTCCCGGTGGCTGGGTCAGCCTCCGGGGCGGTCGGGTCCGGCTCGCCGGCCGTGGCCGCCGCCGGGCCGGGCACCGCGGTCACACCTGCAGCCACCACCGGATGACCGGTCGGACCCGCCGGTTGTCCTGGCTGCCACCGACCGGGAGGTCGTAGACATGAGCCGACTGACTGCGAGCCGAACGCCCACCCGGCGTCGACGGGCCGCGACGCTGGCCCTGGCGGCCGGGGTGCTGGCGTTCGGGCTGGCGGGCTGCGGTGGAGCGCACGACAGGGGCACCGCCGGGAGCACCGCCTCGACGCCGCCGGTGACAACGACCGCCGGCACACCGTCGGCGAGCGTCACGGCCAGGCCCACCAGGTCGCCCTCGGGCGGCCCGGCGACGTCGGCCCGCCCCTCCGTCACCCCGTCCGTCACCCCGTCCGTCACCCCGAACGGGCTCGTGTGGTCGAGTGAGCCGCGCCGCGTCGAGCGCGCGCTGCCCGGCACGGCGACGGTCGTCGCGGTGCGCGGCGCACACAACATGGCCGGCGGGCTGGAGTTCGACCGGCTGGTGATCGAGTTCCGGGACCACGTTCCCGGCTACGACGTGCGGTACGTGGCCGACGTGCGGTCGCCGGGCGAGGGCGCGGTGGTCCCGCTGCGCGGACAGGCGTTCCTCGAACTGGTGCTGTTCCCGGCGGTGGCCCACGACGACGCCGGGACGTCGACGCTGACCACCCCGCGGACCGGGGGTGGGCTGCCCGCGCTCGTCCAGTACCGGCTGACCGGTGACTACGAGGGCTACGTCCACATCGGCCTCGGCGTCGACGACAGGGTCGGCTTCCGGGTGCTCGAACTGTCGGACCCGGCGCGTCTGGTGGTCGACCTCGCGGCCTGAGCGCCGCGTCCCCGGGCGGTCTGCCGCCCGGGGACGCGGCCAACGCCTGAGGGAGGTGGCACATGACAAAGGGTGAGATCGTGGTCGGGCTCGACGGATCACCGGAGGCCGAGCAGGCCCTGCGCTGGGCCGTCCGCGAGGCCGGCCTGCGGCAGACGGGTGTGCGCGCGGTCCTGGCCTGGGCCGCGGCGGGCCCGGCCTCGGACGGGTCACGGCCGCCGCCGGCGACCTCCCCCGAGCACCCGCGGTGGACGGCGCAGTGGATCGTCAACGACGTCCTGGGACGGGTACGCGACGACGAGCCGGCGGCCCGCATCGTCGGGCGGACCGTCTTCGGGCCGGCGGTGCGGATGCTGCTGGCCGAGTCGGCGGGCGCGGAGATGCTCGTCCTCGGCGCCCACGGCACCGGTCGGGCCGCGCCGATGCTGACCGGGTCGGTCAGCCTCGCCTGCGCGCACGGCGCGGGTGTCCCGGTGGTCGTGGTCCGGGGCCCCGCGGCCAGGTGGGAGGGCGGAGCGGTCGTCGTCGGAGTGGACGGTTCGCCGGCCTCCCTCGACGCGCTCGACTGGGCGGTGCGCGAGGCGGAGCTGCGGTCGGCCCGGCTGCGGGTCGTCCACGTGTGGACCCCGCCCCCGGTATCCGCCGACGGCCGCCCGACCGATGTCGACGCGCTTCGCCACGCCGCCCGCGGCGTGCTCGACGAGGCCGTGCGCCCGTATCTCGCCGGTGCCCGCGCGGGCACCGGCGTGGAACCCGTGCTGATCGGCGCCGGGGTGAGCCGTGCGCTGATCGACGAGGCCGCGCGGGCACAGCTGCTCGTGCTGGGAGCACGGGGCCGGGGCGGTTTCGACGGGCTCCTGCTCGGCTCCACCGGTTCACAGTGCGTCTCCTACGCGGACTGTCCCGTCGTCATCGTGCGCCGTTCCGCCCAGCCGCGGAGCCCGGCGGCGGGCGGTCCCGAGCGGATCGAGGCCCGGAGCACCTGAGCGTCGAACCGCTTCCGGCAGGGCCATCCGTGGCACCCCGGGCGACCAAGGCCCCGGGGTGCCACGGTCCGATCTACAGCGACCTGGTGGCCAGGGCTGCGGCCGTCGCCATGACCGGGCACGAGACCGGCCGCGTGGATCAGCTGAGCTGCCTCGCTCGCGGTGCGGCGCCCGCCGTCCGCTTCCGCGACGACGTGGCCGCGCTGCGCGCCCAGGCCGACGCGGCCCCGGCCTTCGCGGCCGTGCCGCCGGACTCCCGGGCAGCCGCCGAGATCCCGCTGCGCACCGCCTACATCGACGGATTCAACGCCGGCTGTGGCGGCTGTGGCGGACAGGTCTTCACCGAGCTCACGCCGATCGTCTGGCAGACCCGGACGCTGCCCGGCGGTGAGCCGCCGGTGGACGGCACCATCGGCGCCGCGTCCTTCAGAGCGAGCTACGAACCCGGATCGGGCTGGCTTGTCACGATTCTGGCCTGCTGACCGGGCCCGCCGCCCCGAAGGCTCAGGCGGCCGGCCCGCCTCGGCGGACCCGTCGTCGGGCGGTCCGGCAGGTCAGTGAACGGGCGAGAAGAACGAGCCCGGATCGTCGAGCGGCATGCCGGCGCTGTCGTAGACCGACGTGCCGAGGGCCCGAAGCCGCTCCGATGACGCACGGAGATGATGCGCGCAGAGGAGGATCTCCTGCTCCGGCCGTTCGGCCTGGGCCGGCACGACCACCTGTGCGACAGGCGCGCTCGGGCAGCAGCACGAGCGCGCGGCCGGTCCGATCGGCGGGCGCGGGCTGGCGGCCGGCCCGGGCGCGGCGGCCGGACCGGCCGGGATCGTGTCAGTCCGTGGTGACCGGGAGGAGCGCCTGGCCCCGAGGAGACTCATGTCACCAAGATGCCCTCCCTGCCCGTGCCGGACGACTGACCGAGGTCCCGTCCGGGAGCGGCCTATCGGCATGATCCGGCCAACCGGGTGACCCTCGACGTGGGCGGGCGCCATGGGTCAGTGGGACCTGCCGCGAGACGGCGACGGGAGCCGGACGGGCGGGGGACGTTCCCCGTCCGGGTGGGCCGCTCCGCCCCGCGAGCGCGTCCGGCGGCGCCACGCGCGCCAGAGTTCGTCGGTGCCCCAGACGATGGCCGGCAGCGGGAGCAGCAACAGGAGGTCGGGGGGTGGTACCGCGGTGGTACCGAGCAGGCGCTGAAGACCCGGCGTGTAGACCACGGCCGCCGCGAAGACGATCTCGAACGCGATGCCGGCGAGGAGCAGCTTGTTGGTGAACAGCCCGACAGCGCGCAGGGACGCGTGCTCGGTCCTGGCGGCCATCGCGGTGCCGATCTGACAGGCGACGATCGCGAGGAAGACCATGGTCGTGGCACGCAGGTACCCCTCGTGCAGCGGGTCACCGTCATCGACCGGGTCGCCCGGGTGCCAGCCGATCCGCCAGAGAACCGTGAAGTACACGGCCATGACCCCCGCCGCGGAGACCACGCCGAGGATCGCCCAGGCGCGCAGCAGCATCACCGGCCGGATCACGCCCTCGCCCCGCGGCCTCGGCGGGCGGTCCATCAGCCCCGGCTCGGCCGGCTCCCGTCCCAGCGCGAGTGCCGGCAGCGTCTCGGTGCCCAGGTCGATCATGAGGATCTGCAGGACGGTCAGCGGCAGCGGCACAGCCCCGCCGGACAGCGCGAAGACCAGGAACGGGACGACCTCCGGAACCGCATGAGCGAAGATGTAGACGATGAATTTCCGGACGTTGTCGTAGACCTGGCGGCCGGCCCGGACGGCGCCGACGATCGTGGCGAAGTTGTCGTCCGTGAGCACCATC
Source organism: Frankia sp. Mgl5 (assembly GCF_023242985.1). NCBI lineage: Bacteria > Bacillati > Actinomycetota > Actinomycetes > Frankiales > Frankiaceae > Frankia > Frankia sp. Mgl5. The sequence goes on from NZ_JALKFY010000002.1 coordinate 215,931, forward strand.
GTGGACGCCTCCCGGGCCACGTCCGTGCCCGAGCGTCCCATCGCGACCCCGATGTCGGCACGGCGCAGCGCGGGCGCGTCGTTCACACCGTCCCCGGTCATCGCGACGACCTCGCCGCGGGCGTGCAGGGCGTCGGTGACCCGCAGCTTCGTCTCCGGTGAGCTGCGGGCGAAGACGAGCTCGCGCTCGTCGCGCAGGAACTCGTCGAGGTCGGCCTCGGCGGGATCACCGAGGTCGTCGGCGGAGATCACCCGGAGCCCGGCCGTGTCCCCCGCGCCGATGCCGACCTGGCGCGCGACGGCGGCGGTGGTGAGGGCGTGGTCCCCGCTGACGACATTGATTCTTATCCCGGCCCGGTGGCAGGCACGGACGGCCTCGGCGGCGCCGGGCCGGGGCGGGTCGGCCAGGCCGACGGCGCCCAGCAGCCGCAGGCCCGCCTCGAGAGTGTCCCGGTCCATCCCGACGGCCGGCCCACCGCCGGTGCTCCCCGGACGCCCCTGCGGGAGATCGCGGTCGGCCACGGCGAGGACCCGCAGCCCGTCGGCGGCGAAATCCGCGAGCCCGCGGGTGAACGCTTCGCGGTCGGCGCTGGTCAGCGGGCGGGTCCCCGAGGGCGTCGCCAGGCTCACACAGCGTTCGAGGACCGCCTCGGGGGCACCTTTGACAGACACGACGAGGCGTCCGGGCCCGACCTCGTCGACGGTGGACATCCGGCGCACACGGGAGTCGAAGGGCGCCTCGGCCCGCCGGCTGGCGGTTCGTCGGGCCGGGTCCACGTCGGCGCCGAGCCACTGGGCGGCATGCAGCAGGCCCACCTCGGTCGGGTCTCCGTGCGCGGGACGGCCGCGGTCGGGATCGCCGAGATCGGCGTTCGAGCAGGAGGCCAGGGCGCGGCCGAGTGGACCGGACAGCGACGTGGGCACGTCCCGCGGCTCCGCCTCGGCGGGACCGACGGGACCGGCGGGCTCGACCGGTGGGTCCCCGACGGGCTGGTCACCCGCGGCCGTCCACAGCCGGACCGGGCGCATCCTGTTCTCGGTGAGGGTTCCGGTCTTGTCCGTGCAGATCACCGTCGTGGAGCCGAGTGTCTCCACCGCGCTGAGCCGGCGCACGACCGCGCCCCCGCGGGCGAGGACCCGCACGCCCACCGCGAGTGCGAGGGTGATGGTCGGCAACAGGCCCTCGGGCACGTTCGCGACGAGCAGGCCGATGGCGAACACCAGCGCCTCGTCCAAGGGGAGCCCGGCGAGGACGCCCAGCGGCAGGAACGCCAGCCCGACACCCGCGGCGACCAGGGCGATGAGCCATGCGACCCGGCGGACCTGGCGTTCCAGCGGGCTCTCGTCCCGGGTGACCCGCTCGCTGAGAGCGGCGACCCGGCCGATCTCGGTGCGCATGCCCGTCGCGACCACGACTGCGCGGGCCGAGCCGGCCGTGCAGGTGGTTCCGCTGAAGACGAGGTCCTGCGCGGACAACAGCGGGCCGCTGTCCGGCCTGTCGCCCGGCGTACGCGGCACCGGAACCGACTCGCCGGTCAACATCGACAGGTCCACCTCGACGTAGCCGCTCAGCAGCCGCGCGTCGGCCGGAATCCGGTCGCCCTCACCGATCAGGATCAGATCGCCGGGGACGATCTCGCGTACGTCGATGTCACGCGCCTCGCCGTCCCGGACCGCTGTCGCATGGGGCGGCATGTAGGCGGCCAGCGCCTCCACCGCGCGTTCGGCGTGCCGTTCCTGGACGAAGGCGACCGTGGCGTTGAGCAGCACCACCGCGACGATCGCCGCGGCGAGCACAGTACCGCCGGACACCAGCGACAGCAGTGCCGCCAGCCACAGCAGGAGGGCCAGCGGGTGGAGGAGCTGGCGGCCGATCTCACCCGGCCAGGTGCGGCCCCCACGCCGCGACAGTTCGTTGGGCCCCTCGGCGACGAGCCGGCGGGCGGCCTCGCGGCCGCCCAGGCCGCCCGGGCCGCTGCGCAGGTCGCGGAACAGCAGCGCCAGCGGCTCCCGAGGGTCCGACGGCCGCGAATCCTCTTCCTGGGAGCCGTCGCGCGCTGTTTCGGTCCTCATACCAGACACCGCCACTCGTGGTCCGGATTCGGTGGTCGGACGTGACCGGAACAGGCTGGCCGGGTCGCCGTGGCCGTTCAGCCGTGGATGACGGCCACGGGGCAGGCGGCGTGCAGCACGCACTGGTGGGCGGTGGAGCCGAGAACCAGTTCGGCGAAGCCGCCGCGCCCGCGCGTGCCGACGACTACGAGCTGTGCGTCAGCCGAGGCGTTCAGCAGGGCGCGGGTCGGGGTGTCGTCGACCGCCTGCAGACTGACCTTGACGTCGGAGTCGTCGTCGAGGTCGGCCGTCGCGACGTCGGCGAGGAGCTGCTCGGCGCCCGTGCGGAGTGAGGGGTAGAACTCGTCCAGGGGCACGCCGAACGTCGTGATGTTGCTGCGGAAGCCGTGCACGAGGTGCAGCGGGGCGCCGCGCTCGGCAGCCTTGGCCGCGGCCCAGCGAACCGCGGCCTGCGAGGGCTCCGAGCCGTCCACCCCGACCACGATCGGCCGTTGGTCGGGCTGGTCGCCGGTGACGGTGCCGCGGACGACGACCACCGGCCCGGAGCAGTGGTGCAGGAGCTGCTGGGCGACGGAACCGGCCAGGATGCGGTGGGCCAGGCCCGGGCTCCGGGCCCCGATCACGGTCAGTGAGGCGTTCTTCGCCTCCGCGACGAGCGCGTCCACCGGGTCCTGGTCGACGACGATCTTGTGCAGCTCGACCGGCGGGTCGGGCATCGGCACCCGCTCGATCGTCCGGTCGAGCATCGCGGCGGCGGCGGCGGCGAGGCCCTTGTGGTCGGCGTTGACCGCGGCCCGGTAGACCGGTCGCGGCAGGCCGTCGGCCGTCCAGCCCAGCAGGGCGGTGACGGGCCGGTGCTCGATTCGCGCGGTCTCCAGGGCCCAGTGCAACGCGGCCTCCGATCCCGCGGAGCCATCGATTCCAACGAGGATTGTCCGGGTGCTTTCGGTGCTCACGGTGGTCTCCTGCATCTGTCGATCGTCCGATCGGGTGGGCCCGATGAGGCTGGTCCCAGCGTGCGGCAAAGACAGGTGCATCCGAACCGGCGAAGGTCGGCGGCCCGACCGGACCTTTGGCCCGCGGGCGGGCCGACCATTCGCTCCGTTGACGGGCCGCGGACTGTTATCGGGCGCTGCTGGGGGCGGGCTCGCCGCGGTGACGTACCTCCGCGTCCGGCCCGGGATAGACGAAGCTGACGTGACCGGTGTCGGACCAGCGCACCGCGAACGGCGGGTCGCCCGCGGGCGAGCGGACCTCGAAGATCTCCCCGGTCCGGTCCTGCTGCCGGGTGGCACGGCGGTGCACGACCAGCGTGTCGCCGGGAGCGGCGCGCATCTGCCTGCGCCGCGGCGGAAGCTCGGGCACCGCGGCGGGTTCCGCCTCCACGCCGACGGCGGCAGGGGCGCGCGCGGCGGGTTCGGCCGGCGCCGTGGCCGTGGGCTGCGGCAGACCGGCTTCGTGGTGCGGCGCGAACACCTCGTCGGCCAGCGGATGGATGAGATCCGCGACCTGCCGTTCGTTGCGGATGAGCAGGTCGTCCACGGAGAGCAGGCCGACGACCCGGCGGCCCTCCATCACCGGGAGCCGCCGGAAGGCGTGGTCGCGGAACACCCGGTAGGCGCGCTCGACGTCGACGCCGGCGGGAATCGTGATCACTTCGGTGGTCGTCAGCGCATCGATCCGGCCGTCGGGGGAGACATCGCGGGCGACACCGCGTAGGACGATGTCCCGATCGGTGACGATCCCGACAAGGTTGTTGCCGTCCTCGACGACGAGGAGCGCTCCCACTCCCTGGCGCTCCATCACGCGGGCCGCGTCACGGATCGAGGTGCTCCTGTCCACGGAGACCGGCTGCCTGGTGATCGTGCTGCGTATGTCGGTCATGCTCACCGCCTCGCCTGGTGGGGCAACCGCCGCGTCCCCTCGTGCTCATCCGGGCGGACTGCGTCCCCCGCCGCACAGGATGCCCGCGGTCATGACTGGTTCCCATTCGTGTACCCAGAGGGCTGTACCCGGAGCTTGAGATGGTCACCCCGTCCCCGTCCCCGTCCCGGAGCAGGCGGAGGGGCGTGCCCGCGGAGTCAGAGGGGGGCGGTCCAGCGGAGGTGCGTTCCGCCGGTGGGCGGTGCCGTTGCGGTGAAGGTGCCGCCGAGGTTCTCGGCGCGGGCGCGCAGGTTGTCCAGCCCGCTGCGGCGGGCGGTGTCACCGATGCCGACGCCGTTGTCGACGGCGTCCAGAATGATCATGTCCTTGTCCACGGCCAGCCGCACCTCGACGCTGGTCGCATGGGCGTGGCGGGCGGCGTTGGTGAGGGCCTCGCGGGTGACCGCGAGCAGATGGTCGGTGAGCTGGTCGTCCGCGACGGTGTCGAGGGGGCCGGTCAGGGAGATGGTGGGGGCGAACCCCAGAGCCGGCCGCAGATCCTCCGCGATCTTGTCGAGGGCGGCGTGGAGGCGACCGCGCTTGGTGGGACCCTGCCCGCGCAGTTCGAAGATGGAGCGGCGGATGTCCTTGATCGTCGCGTCGATGTCCTCGACGTAGCCGTTGAGCCGGTCGGCGTTGGACGGGTTCTCGTACTGGGCGAGGTCCTGCATGCCGAGCGCGACGGCGAACATGCGCTGGATGACGTGGTCGTGCAGGTCGCGGGCGATCCGCCCGCGGTCGGCGAGGACACGCAGGTGTTCCTGGTCGGCCCGGGCGCGGGCGAGTTCGAGCGCGACGGCGATGTGGCCGGCGAAGCTGGTGGCCATGTCGAGGTCACCGTCGGTGAAGGCGCGGGCGCCGCGGTCGCGGCCGATGAGCAGCACTCCGCCGCACTGGTCGCCGCCGGTGACGAGCGGGACGACCATGAGCGGCCCGGTGCGCGCCGCGCGTTCGTCGGGGAGCGCGTCGAGTTCCGCGTCGTCGACGCGGAGAGCCTGCTGCTCGGCGATCACCCGGCCGGTCAGGGTGTGCTCGAGGGGAATCAGGCGGCCGGTACGGCTGGCATCGACGCCGTCGGCCCCCGTGACGGCGACGGCTATGCGGGCCTCGGCCGCCTCGCCCTGGTCGCCGGTCCGCAGCGCGAGGGCGACGAAGGTGGCGTCGGCGACCTCCCTGACCCGGTGCACGAGGGCGGCGAGCGCGTCGTCGGCACCGGCCATCAGCTGACGGCTGATCTCCGCGGAGGCGGTCATCCACAGGTGGCGCTGCTGCGCCTCGTGGTAGAGCCGCGCGTTCTCGATGGCCACCCCGGCGTTGGCGGCCAGGGCCTGGGCGAGTTCCTCGTCCTCGGCGGTGAAGGGGACGCCGTCGCGCTTGTCGGTCAGGTAGAGATTGCCGAACACCTCGCCCCGCACCGTGATCGGGACGCCGAGGAAGGTCCGCATCGGCGGATGCCCGGCCGGGAAGCCCTGGGACGCCGGGTCCTGGGCGATGTCGTCGGCGCGGCGCGGGCGCGGGTCGTCGATCAGGATGCCGAGCAGGCCGTGACCGGTGGGCAGGTGACCGATCCGCTCCACGTCCGCGTCGGTCATGCCGACGTGGACGAACTCCTCGAGGGTGCGGTCGGGGGCTACGACGCCGAGGGCGCCGTAACGGGCACCGAGAAGATCCGTCGCGGCCTCGACGATGTGCCGGAGCAGGACGGGTAGTCGCAGGTCGGTGGCGATGACCCGGTTCGCCTGCAACAGGCCGCGCAACCGGCCCTGGGTGGCGAGGACGTCCTGGGCGCGGTCGACGAGCTGGCTGAGCAGGTCGTCGAGCTCCAGCCGGGCCACCGTGGGGAACATCAGCCCGTCGCCGGGTGGCGGCTCGGCAGGCGCCGGTCCGCCCGGCGACGGCCACGGGGACTCCCTGGCGGCCGGGCCGGCCGCTGGTGTCTGGCCCGACCGGTGCGAGGCCGGGGAGTCGGTTCTTGCCGCCACGCGAGCACGATACGCGAGCCGGGACTCTCCCGGGCCGGGTTCCGCGATCGTCGCCTCATCCCGCAGCCCGTCGCGCCGCCCTCAGTACGGCGTCGTTCGCCGTCTCGTGGCGGAGGGTCCTCGCCTCGGGCCAGGGGTCGGTGCCGGCCGGGTCGTCGATGTGCCCGATACCGGGCCGGGTGCCGGGCCGCGGTGCCAGGGTCGGTCGTGACCCGGGCCGGGTGTACCCCGGATACGCGCACCGGAGCTGGACGAGGTCCGCCGCGGTGGCGTCGGCGAGCGCGGCGGCGCGCTCCCGCTCGCCGCGCAGGGCCCACGGCGCGTCGAGGACGACTGTCTCACCGCGCTCGGCCGCGATGCCCGCGCGCCGCAGCAGCTCGTCGTACCCGGCGTCGGTGACGCCGCCGGTCGCGCCGTCCGGACCGCTGTCCATGGTCTCGGCGCGCAGCAGTGTCCATCCCTCCGCCTCGGCGAGGTCGGCGGCCAGCTCACTGCGCCCCGAGCTGCGGGCCCCGCCGACGAGCACGAGCCGCACCCGTCCGTGACGCAGGTTCGCGAGCGTCAGCGAGGCCAGGGCCCGTGCCTGCGCGGCGGCGGATCTGTCGCCCTGCTCGTGCCGGGTGCAGGCGACCTTGCAGCGCACGAACGCCCGGTACGCGACGTAGAGGTTCTCCAGCGACCCGGGATGGCTCTCGGCGGAGTACTCGCGGTAACGATCCAGGAAGTACGCGGCGAGATCCGGACGGCCGAGGCGCTCGAGGTCCATCGCGAGGAACGCGATGTCGGCGAGGACGTCGCCGACCCGCAGGCGCTGGTCGAACTCCAGGCAGTCCAGGATGCGGGGGCCGTCGTCCAGGCAGTAGATGTCGTCGGCGAGCAGGTCGCCGTGCCCGTCGCGGATGAGCCCGCGGCGCTGCCGCTCCCGCAGCAGGGGCTGGCGGCCGTCCAGGTAGCGCCCGGCGAGACGGCCGACGGCCTCGATCGTGCCGGCGTCGAGGACGGAGCCCACATAGGGCTGGACGCCCCGGATGCCCTCCTCCCACAGCCCGCGCAGCGTGGCGGGGGAGCCGGCGTCGGCGATCTGGTCGGAGGTGGCGCAGCGGGAGTGGAAGTCCGTGAGGAGGCGGGCCACGGCCCGCAGCTCGCCGGTGACGTCGCCGCCGGCGGTGACCAGGGTGGACAGCCGCCGGTCGGAGGGCAGGCGGTGCATGACGACCATGTGGTCGCAGGCGCTCCCGTCGGGGCCGTACACGTCGGCGACACCGAGATAGACATCCGGCGCCAGCCGCCGGTTGAGGTCCACCTCGGCGTGGCAGGCGGCCTCGCGGGCCTCCCTGGTGCGGAAGTCCAGGAAACCGAGGTCGGCCGGCTTCTTGGTCTTGTAGACCCGGTCACCCAGGAAGACCAGTACGGACGTGTGCGTCTCGACCAGCCGCGCCGGCGCCGGCGCGCCGCCGGGACCAGGCCGGACGCGCGCCGATGGCGCCGCCGAGGCGGGAACCGTTTCCGTAACTGTCGCCACACCCATGCCTCAACCCTGCCCCCGGGATGCTCCGGGTACAGCGTTCTCGAGTAGCCCGGCCGGGGTGCGAAGGTCCCGGGGGCGGCGGGACCAACGGGGAAGTCCGGGATCACCCGGCCAGAGCCTCGCGCAGGCGGTTGATGTTGCCGAGGAGCGAGGAGGAGGTGTCCGCCGCGGGGCAGGACGAGCAGCGTGCCGTGTGGCAGCCGGTCGACGACCGCGGCGGCGTCCGCGGGTCTGGGCAGGGGGGAGTCCTCGGCGGTGATGACCAGGGTGGCGGCGTCGACGTCCTCCCAGGGCAGCTGGTCCCGCCTCATCTCGGGGGCGGTCACGGCGTCGACTCGGCGATTGAGGCAGCCACGATCGTCTCAGCCGCCCGCGCCGTGCCTCGGCCGCCCGGGGCCCGACCTCCCGGCACCCCCGTTCGGGGGACGTTCCCCCGTCTCCCCCCTGCCGAAGGTCCCTTTCACCGGTTCGGTGTGATGCCGATGCTGAGGGCGTGTCGGCTCCAGGTACGTCCAGGTCGGGGCGGTCGCGGGCCGCACGGAGAACGGTCTCCCGAGCCGAACGCGCCGGGTCGCCGGATACGGGGCCCTGGGGCGGCGGATATCGGAGGTGGGCAGGTGAGCGGCATCGGAGCGTCCTGGCGGATCAGCCCGTCACGGCCGGGTGCGATGTGCGGCGACTGGATCGACGTCGTGCGGCTCGAGGACGGGCGGCTGGCGGTCAGCATCGGCGATGCCGCTGGTCACGGGGACCGGGCGGCGGCGCTTGCCCTGGTGCTGCGCCGGCTGCTGCGTGACCGACTGCTCGGCGGCGCGGATCCGGGCCAGGCTCTCGGCGGTGCCCTCGCCGAAGTGGCGGAACTCGGCGACATGGGCGAGATGTACGCCACCGCGTTCGTCGCCGTCGCCGCCGCGGACGGCACGGTGACCTACGCGAACGCCGGTCACCCGGCGCCCATCGTCCTGCGCTCCCGGGGCCCGCGGGATCGCGGGCGTACCGGCACCGACCCCGGCGAGGTCGGCCGGTCGCTCGGGCCCACCGGCCCGCTCCTGTCGGATCTCTTCGCCGGCGCCGCGATCTGGTCGAACCGGACGCTGCGGCTCGCCCCCGGGGAGTCGTTGGTCCTGTACACCGACGGCCTTACCGAGGCGCGGAACCTGGCGGGCGTCGAGTTCGGATCCGACCGGCTGGCGGCCGCCGGCTGGCGGTCGACCGAGGGCCGTGTGCCGGGCCGGGGCCGCCGCCCGTCTGCCGTGTCCGGCGTACTCGACCGCATGTTCGCCGAGGTCGCCGCGTTCACTCAGCGCGCATCCGATGATCGTTCCGCGCTGGTGCTCACGTGCGTCCCGGAGGCCGACGGTCAGGACGGCGACCGTGCGCTCGATGACTCCGGCCGGCTCGGTGCGGCCGCCGAGCAGTGCGGCGTGGGCTGACGCCGCCGCGCGCCGGTCGTGATCAGGGGCGCTCGTCGCCCGTGCGCAGGCGGTGCGCCGCCGTGGTGGCCCGCATGGTGGGGAAGATCATGTCGGGCCCGACGCTCGCGGTGAGCCCGTACGAGGTGAGGGCGTCGAGCAGCTCGTGCTTGACATGGGCCAGGCCGAAGGCGATGCCCCGCCTGGTCACCTCGGCACGCAGATCCTCCAGCGCGTCGAGCGCCGTGATGTCGACCTCGACGATGGCCTCCATGTTGAGGACGAACCAGTCGATGTCGTCGGTGCACGCGTCGAGGGCGGCGGCCGCCCGGCGGCGGAAGTTCTCCGCGTTCGCGAAGAAGAGCGGTGAGTCGTACCGGTAGGCGAGCAGACCGGGAACGGTGCGCGCGCTCGGATAGTCGTCCACGTCGTGCATCCCGTCGAGACCGGGGACCCGTCCCAGCACCGCGTCGTGCGGTCGGGCGACCCGGGCGAGCAGGTCCAGCAGCGACACGCCGATAGCCACCAGGACGCCGTAGAGGATGTCGAAGATCAGGACGCCGACGGCGGCCGTCAGCGCGAGCGCAAGCTCACTGCGCCGGAACGAGGCCAGCCGGCGGAACCCCGCGATGTCGATCAGGCGGACCGCCGCGAAGATGATGATCGCGCCGAGCGTAGCCACCGGGAACATCGCCAGCGCCGGGCGTCCGAAGCCCAGGACCAGCACGACCGCGCCAAGAGCGACCAGGGAGTAGGCCTGCGTGTGCGCGCCGCTGGACGCGGCGAGCGCGGTGCGGCTCCCGCTGCTGCTGACCGGGAAGCCCTGGCCGACCCCCGCTCCGAGGTTCGCCGCCCCCAGCGCGAACAGCTCCCGGTTGGCGTCGACCGCGTGGTCGTCGCGTCCGGCGAAGGCACGCGCGGTGAGCATGTTGTCGGTGAACCCGACGAAGAGGATGCCGAGCGCGGACGGCGCGACGTCGACGAGGTCGGCGCCCGTGGGCATCGTCAGGTGCGGAAGCCCGCCGTCGATGTCACCGACCACGCGGACGCCGTGCGTGTCGAGGCCGAAGGCCCATACCGCGAGCGTCGCGACCATGATCACAAGTAGTGGGCTCGGCAGCCGGGGCGCGCGCCAGTGCAGTACGACGAGCAGGACGAGGGACGCCGCCGACACGGCGAGGGTTCCACCGTGCAGGTGGTGCACCGCGCCGGCGAACGAGCGGAGCTCGCCGAACAGGCTCCCGCCGTCGACCGGGACACCGGTCACCTTCTCCATCTGGCCGACGATCATGATGATCGCGACCCCGGCTAGGTAGCCGACGAGGATCGGCCGGGAGAGCAGGTGCGCGATGATGCCGAGCCGCGCGAATCCGGCCGCGATCGCGAGAACCCCGACCGTGACGGCGAGGGCGGCGGCGAGGGCGGCGTACCGCGACGGATCACCGTCCGCCAGCGGGGCGACGGCGGCCGCGGTCATCAGCGCGGTGGTGGACTCCGGGCCCACGGACAGCAGCTTCGACGACCCGAGGATCGCGTAGGCGACGAAGGCGGGGGCGATCGCCCACAGACCCGCCACCGGTGCCACACCCGCGAGCGCGCCGTAGGCCATCACCTGCGGGATCAGGTATGCCGCGACCGTCAGGCCGCTCGCGGCGTCCCCCCGCGCCCACTGCCGGGAGTAACGAGGCAGGCGAGGCAGGCGCGGGAGGCGCAGGTGGTCCACGGGAGCACGTCACTCCTGGTCGCTGTCGGGTGTGGTCCCGAGCGGCCCGGTGATCCGGACGACTCTCACACCGCGGGGTTCGGGGCAGGCTGGTTCTGGGGTTCCGGTTCGGCGCCGCCGGAGTCGAGCCGGAACGGGGGGTACTCGTCGGTCATCAGGGCGGCGTAGGCGCCGACCCGGACCACCCACCGGTTGAGCCCGACGACAAGATCGTAGAGGGCTCGTGGATAGGTGCCGGTCACCGCGAGAGTGATCGCCGCGATGAGAGCGAGCAGGCCGATGAGCCCGCCGCCCGTGCCCGCCGTCAGCAGGGCGTTGTGGCTGAGGGTCGTGCCGCCGACGAGGAACCCCACAATCAGATAGTGCGGGATGAGCAGCAGCCACCACTTGACGAGCACCAGACCGCGGGAGAGCTGGGTCGGGTACGGGATCGTGAGGTGAGCCGGGTAGTCGGGCTCCTCGCCGAGGGAGAACGGCGGATAGTGGTCCGTCGCCAGCGCGCTGTAGGAGTAGTAGGACACCCGCCAGGACCAGCGCAGCACCCCCGTGTTGAAGTCGAAGATCGCCCGTGGGTAGCGGCCGGTGAACAGGATCGCCACACCGGCGACGGCCGTCAGGACGACGAACGCCACCCAGAGGAAGAACAGCACCACGTAGTGCGGGATGGCGAGGAACCACTTGACCAGCCAGAGCCAGCGCGAGAGCGGCTCGTCGAGGCGGGCACTCACTTTGATCGGGTACGGGCGGTCGTTCATCACACACCCCGCTGCCGCGTTCCGGTGGTGGGAGACGGGCCGGCCGGGGTGGCCGGGGCTCCCGCACCGGTCGCGCTGATCGGTTCGGTTCGGCTGTTCTGTTCTGTTGGTCTGGTCTGGTCTGTCGGGGAAGTGGTTCCCGGATCACGGGCCGACCTCAGCGACCTTCGGCAGGGATGCCGGGGGCCGCAGGTCCTGTGCCTTTCGGGAGCGACGTCCGCTCTGGCCGCCCCTGGAAGTGAGCATGCTCCCCCGTGTGGTTCGCCGCAGGCGTTGACAGGAGGAGGCCCCCATGACGGGTGAGATCACGTTCCGGGCGCCGGTGACGGTGCCGGCCCCGACCCCGATCCGGGAAGCCGCGGAGCTGATGGACCGGGCCGGTGTCGGATCGCTGCTGGTGGTCGACGAGGGGCGCCTGGCGGGCATCGTGACGGACCGGGACCTGGCACTGCGGGCTGTCGCCCGCGCCGTCCCACTCGATGCCCGGATCGACGCCGTCATGACCTGCGGCGTGGTGACCGTCGGGCCCTCCGCGGGCTGGGAGGAGATCACCCGGCTCTTCGCCGAACACGCGATCCGCCGACTCGTGGTGACCGACGGGGACACCATCGTCGGGGTCGTCTCGCTCGACGACCTGCTCGCCGCCGCGGCCGATCCGCACGCCGCGGTGACCGGCCCGCGGAACGCGGCACTCGGAGCCGTCGTCGCCGAGGAGATCGGGCACCCCCACCATGAGGGGGGCCTGCCCCTGCCGCTCGACGCGCTGCGCCCGCGGCCCCGGACCCTCAGCCGGTGGCAGGCCCGGGTGGGTGACGCCGTCGTCGTCCGTGCCGCCGTCGGGAACGGGCCGAAGCGGGACGGGGAGATCCTCGAGGTCGCGACGCCCACCGGCGATCCCCCCTTCCTGGTCCGCTGGTCGGACGGCAGGCTGAGCTACATCTACCCGGGCCCGGACGCGCGGATCCACCACTACGGTGAGCCGGTGGGCAGCGCCCGCTGACGGGCGTTCCGGGCGGGCGGCGGCCACCCGACCAGCGGTCGCGGTGTGACTGGCCGGCTGGGGGCGAGGGCCGCCGCCGCACCCGTTGGTCCTGGCGGGCGTGAGCCGATTGGCGAGGCGACTCCGAGGCCGTATCGTCGCGCTCATGGAGAAGATCCGGGTGTTCGTTCTCGATGACCACGAGATCGTGCGTAATGGTCTGCGCCAGACGCTCGCCCGGCATGACGATATCGAGGTCGTCGGTGAGGCCGGGCTGGCCGCGGAGGCGTTGCGGCGGATTCC